>CAZQTQ010000371.1:0-4966 GCA_964596025.1 uncultured Rickettsiales bacterium | reverse complement strand
TCCGCCAACCCAAGAAAGTCGCTGTGCCGCCGCACGGGTTGGCCTTCGACAACGCCGGCGGAATGGGCGTAGAAGCGCAGCGGCGAGCGAGCAGCGATCCGCGGGTCCAGGTTGCGTACCGTGCCGGATGTGGCGTTTCGGGGGTTCACGTACGCGTTCGAGCCCTCGACCAGCCGGCTCTTGTTCAAGGCATCGAAGCCCTCGTGAGGCATCAGGACCTCGCCACGGATCGCAATCCGACCGGGCAGCGCGCTCCCTGCCAACGGCCTGAGACGGAGCGGCAGGTTCCGAATCGTCCGGACGTTCTCGGTAACCTCCTCACCAACCCGACCGTCGCCGCGGGTGACAGCATGAGCCAGAACACCCCCCTCGTAGATGAGTTCCATGGCGATGCCGTCGAGCTTCGGCTCCACGACGTAGTCGATGGCGGCCGGCGCATCACTGCCCAGAAAGCGCCGCACGCGCTCGTCGAAGTCCCGGATCTCCTGGGAGTCGTAGGAGTTCTGCAGGCTGAGCATGGGGGTCGGATGTTCGAATTTCTGCAGAGAGTCGAGCGGCGGACCGCCCACGCGTTGGGTCGGCGAATCGGCTCGGCGCAACTCAGGGTGGGCAGCCTCCAATTCCTGAAGTTCCCGAAAGCGCCGATCGTAGTCGCCGTCACTCAGGCGAGGCTGAGCTAGGACGTAATAGAGATAATTGGCCTCTTGGATTTGCTGCGCCAACTCGTCCCACCGTACGGCAGGCTCCCTGTTGCGATCCGACATGGCCGACGAGCCTAACACCTAAGCTCTTGACAAGGCTTCGGAGCTGTCCCATTCTCCTCGCGACGCATCGGGAGCCCTCCCGAGAGCCGTCTCCCTCTCATCAGAGCGACTCCCGGAGGCCTAAGCGCCCCGCTCAGAGGACCGAAAACCACCCGCCGTCCAGGCGCGCAACCCTCGCTCTCCTCCCGCTCCCTTTTGGAAGAAACATGTCCGACGCAACCGACGCTCCCGAACCGACCGAAGCCGCTCCGACCGAGGTCCAAGTCAAGCCCAAGCGCGGGCCCCGCAGCAAGAAGGCGGTGGTCGAGGTCTCTGAGAAGCCATCCGCTGACAGCTCAGCTCCGTCAAACGGCACAGGAGATAAGCCTCCCGCCAACGGAGGAGCCGAGCCCGCCAAGGCGGAGGCCTCCTCCGGGAAGGGGAAGGACTCCGCGGACGCAACCGGTTCAGCGGACGCAAGCGCCGACGCCGGACCCGCAGACAGCACGCACAGGTCACGGGGCGACAGCCGCTCGGCCAGGGGTGACCACCCAGGAGATCAACCGCAGGGCCGCGGGCGCCGCGAGCGCCGCAAGCGCAAGAAGCGCGGAAGGGACCGCGAGGAGCGCGTCCATAGGCCGGCGTGGGAAGGGGAAGTTCCCGACGATCTCGACCTGAACTACCTGAAGAACGCCAAGGTCGAGATCCTCCACGACCAGGCCAAGGCTCTGGACATCGAGACCGTGCCCGGCACGAACAAGCAGGACCTCATCTTCTCCATCCTGCAGGAACACACCTACCGCCGTGGCAAGGTCTACGGCTCAGGCACCGTCGAGCGCCTTCCGGACGGCTACGCCTTCCTACGGTCCTCCACCTACAACTACCTGGCTGGGCCTGACGACATCTACATCGCCCCCAATCAGGTTCGACGCCATGGCTTGCGCACCGGCGACACCGTCGAAGGCACGATTCGAGCCCCCAAGGAGGGGGAGCGCTACTTCGCCTTGGCCAACGTCGATACGATCAACTTCGATCCACCGGAGGTCGCCCGGCGCAAGGTACGCTTCGAAAACCTGACACCCCTCTATCCGGACGAGCGGATCATGCTGGAGCATGACCCCTCCGACTGCAGCACCCGGATCATGGATTTGCTCACCCCCATCGGGAAGGGGCAGCGGGGCCTGGTTGTGGCCTCACCGCGGACCGGCAAGACCGTCATCTTGCAGGCCCTGGCCAAGGCTGTCGCCGAGAACCACCCTGAGATCTACCTCATGGTCTTGCTCATCGACGAGCGACCCGAGGAGGTGACAGACATGCAGCGGACGGTCAAGGGCGAGGTGGTGTCCTCGACGTTTGACGAGCCCGCAAGTCGCCATGTCCAAGTCGCTGAGATGGTGATCGAAAAGGCAAAGAGACTGGTCGAGCACAAGCGGGATGTCGTCATCCTTCTGGACTCCATCACCCGCCTCGGCCGTGCCTACAACACGGTGGTGCCACCGTCGGGGAAGATCCTCTCGGGCGGTGTCGACAGCAACGCCCTGCACCGACCCAAGCGCTTCTTTGGTGCGGCCAGGAACATCGAGGACGGCGGCAGTCTGACGATCATCGCCACCGCCCTCATCGACACCGGCTCCCGCATGGACGAGGTCATCTTCGAAGAGTTCAAGGGCACCGGCAACATGGAGATCCACCTGGATCGCCGCTTGGTCGAGCGCCGCATCTACCCCGCCATCGACATCAACAAGTCGGGTACCCGGCGCGAGGATCTGCTCCTCCCGCAGGACGCGCTGACCAAGATCTGGCTCCTGCGCAAGGTACTCAGCCCCCTCAATGCCATCGACTCCATGGAGTTCCTCCTCGACAAGTTCCAGAAGACGAAGACCAACGAGGAGTTCCTCCAGGCGATGAACTCCTGAGGAAAGGCTGGACGGCTACTCACGCGCGTGATAGAAGGCGCCGCTCTCCGTTTCCTGGCCTCGTAGGCCGTGGCAACGAGGGCTCATCTCCCTGAGCCCTCATCTAAGACGGGGCCGGCGACGGAGGAAGAAACCATGCGGGCTGGAATTCACCCAGACTACAAAGACATCCAGGTGAGCTGTGCCTGTGGCAACAGCTTTCAGACCCGGTCCACCCTGGGCCGGGACATCAGGACAGACATCTGCTCCGGCTGCCACCCCTTCTTCACGGGCACGCAGAAGATCCTGGACAGCACCGGTCGTGTCGAACGCTTCAATAAGAAGTACTCAAGCTTCGATCTGACCAAAGCCACCCGCCGCTAGACGACCCTCTAGCCGCCCGCCGCAGTGAACGGGCGCCCACCGGGAGGTCCATCCTTGGACAAGCCCCTCAACGTCGGCGGTCAGGCAGTCATCGAGGGCGTAATGATGCGTGGACCGAAGTCCATGGTCATCGCCGTGCGCCGACCGGACGGCTCCATCGTCGTCAAAGACGACAAGTGGATCCCCTACATTCGACGCTTTCCCGGATTCAAGCTGCCCTTTGTTCGCGGGGCCGTAGTGATGATTGAGGCGCTGATCAACGGCATGCAGGCCCTGTCCTTCTCGGCGGCCGTCGCGATCGAAGAAGAGGAACGCGCCGCCCGCAAGGCGGAGCGGGACGAGAGCGAGGTGGCTTCTGTCTCCTACCTCGACGAGGCCCACCAGAACAACCAGACCCCCGAAGTGACGGCGGAAACGGGCGCGATGACCCAGGGCGCACTGGCCCTCAGCATGGCCTTTTCGCTGGTCATGGGGGTGGGGTTGTTCATCTACCTGCCCCACTGGGGCGCATCCGTCCTCTTCAACCTCGCGGGCGGCCTCAGCCTGGCCACCGAAGCCCCGGTCGAATCCCCCGTCTTCCACACCGTGGTCGGCACCATCAAGCTCACGATCTTCGTCGCCTACATCCTCCTTATTCGGCAGATGCCGGACATCTACCGCGTTTTCCAGTACCACGGCGCCGAGCACAAGAGCATCCATACCTACGAAGCCGGCCAAGAACTGACGATCGAGAACGCCCGCAAGTGGCCAACCTTCCACCCGCGCTGCGGGACGAGCTTCCTCGTCTTCGTCATCCTGATTTCGGTCTTCTTCTTCGCCGCCGCCTTCCCCGTCTTGCAGGCGACCGCCTTTCCCAGCGATCTCAGTGGCTGGCGGCTGAACCTGCTCCAGGCATCGGTCAAGATCCCGCTCATGCTTCCGATCGCCGGCATGAGCTACGAGTTCATCAAGTGGGCCGGCAGGAAGCAGGACAGCGCTCTGCTTTGCAAGCTCAGCATTCCGGGCAAGCTGGTGCAGAAGATCACGACCATCGAGCCCGACGACGATCAGCTTGAGGTAGCACTGGTCTCGCTGAAGCGAGCCTTGGAGCACGAAGGCGTCCTCGCCGAGCCCGGCTATCCCAATTGCCAGTTCCTCGCTGCCGCCGAAGCCTAGAGGACCATGTCCCTCTTCGACGCGCTCGCCGATGTCGAGACCCGCTTGGACGGCCTCAGCGCCCAGCTCGCCGACCCAGACGTCGTATCCGATCCCAACCGCTACCGCGACCTTATGCGGGATTACAAGCGCCTGAACACTCTGGTTCAGGCCTACCGGGAGTGGAAGGGACTGAACGAGGAGCTCGGGGGCGCCCGCGAGATGCTCGCTGAGTCCGACGACGAGCTTCGCAGCCTGGCCAAAGCCGAAATCTCTGAGCTCGAACCCAAGGTCGAAGCGGGCGAACTCCGGCTCAAGCTGCTGCTGCTACCCGCCGATCCCAACGAGGGGCGAGACGTCATCCTGGAGATCCGGGCCGGCGTCGGGGGCAACGAAGCCGGCCTCTTCGCGGCGGACCTCTTCCGCATGTACACCCGCTTTGGCGAAGCACTTCGCTGGAAATTCGACCTCATTAGTGCGTCTTCGAACGACTCGGGTGGCTACAAGGAGGTCATCGCCTCCATCTCGGGCGAGGACGCCTACAAGCGCCTGAAGTACGAGAGCGGGGTCCACCGGGTCCAGCGGGTGCCCGCAACCGAGGCCCAGGGCCGTATCCACACCTCGACCTGCACCGTAGCGCTCATGCCCGAGCCCGAAGACGTCGAAGTGCAGATCGAAGAGAAGGATCTCCGCTACGACGTATTTCGCGCCTCGGGCCCCGGCGGCCAGTCCGTCAACACCACCGATTCTGCGGTCCGCATTACCCACATCCCCACCGGTCTTATCGTCATCTGCCAGGACGAGAAGAGC
>CAZQTQ010000370.1:0-4967 GCA_964596025.1 uncultured Rickettsiales bacterium | reverse complement strand
GTGAGGGGGAACAGCGATCACGGCGAAGCGAGCCGCAAAGGAGCCTTTGGCCGTCTGCAGTCTCACCCCATCTGGGCCCTGCTCGATGGCCTCGACCGGCGCTTCGAGGACCACCGAATCGCCCAGAGCCTCGGCCATGCGAGAGCTGAGAGTCTGCGCCCCGCCCACAAAACGAAACTCCTGGGCCCCGCCTCGGACGTCAACCAGCGGCATGAGCCCACCCGCCGAGTTCACGTAGTGCAAGAAGTAGAGGACGCTCAGGTCCCGAGGCTCGGCCGAGAAGATCGACCGCACCGCCACGTCCAACGAGGCACGTGCCCCCTTCGTCCGGACATAGCGATGCTTCCAGGCTTCGACGGAAGTCGAGTCCCACTGGGCAGCCTTCTTCGCCTCCCAGGCCCGGCCCAGAGGCACGCTGCGCGCCATGCGGTCAACTCGGATGATCATCCACTGCAGGTCAGCCAGCGCGTGCAGCGGCAGGGAGGGGATCGTCCCTTTGTAGGAGCGAACCTTCCCCCCAAACTCGAGCAGCGATCGCCCGGCATCGTACTGCGAATACGAGTCGACCCCCAGCTCCTGAGCGAGCGAAGCGACCCGGTCTTGGGTGGTCCCAAACCACTGGCCGCCAAGATCCACGGCCCGGCCTTCGTGCTGGACCGTACAGGTGCGCCCACCGACGCGGTCGCGCGCCTCCAGTACCACGACCGATGCGCCGGCCTTTCTCAGCTCCCGCGCGGCGCAGAGCCCCGCCAGCCCACCACCAACGACGAGGACATCGGTGGTCGAGGCTCCAGTTCTTGTCTTCGGTGGGTTCGCCAAGTTCCACTTCCTGCCGCTGCCCTAGGGCAGAGCAATTCCCATAGCGCGCAGCTGCTTCTCGGCCTGCGCCGCCCACCCCCGGTTGGCGGCAGGGCTCGCCGGACTGGGGTGCAGGATCCGTCCGATACGATACTGCGCCGCCTCGACCCCCAGCGCGCGCTTGGCCCGGACCTCGGCGAAGGCCCCGACCCCCACCACCCAACGGGGCTCCAGAGCCGCCACCAGCCGACGAAAGGCCTCGTCACATGCGGCATAGAGCGGTTCTTGCTCGACAGCGGGAAGCTTGTCCGGCGTACGGTTGCGCCCGGACTCTTCCATGAAGCTCAGTGGGCAGTAGTTCAGGATGAAGAAGCGGGAGAAGAAGGCCTCGGCCGTTCCGAAGCGCTCAGCGGCCCAGCCCCAGAGCCGCCGGCCGCTGACCTCGGAGCGGGCGCAGCGTAGCCCGTCGATCTTCCGCTTGGGATGCTCGCTCCTGGGGCTACGCACCTCACCTCCGATCCCCATCCAGTCGCGCACCGCCGCAACCTCGCCAAAAGGGACGCCGGTCTGCGCCATGCCCCAGGGACCGGGGTTCATGCCCAAGAAGACCGCCTCTTTGGGTCCCGCGCCGAAGCGTTCGAGGTAGCTCTCATGGAGGGCTGCTGCGTAATCGAGGGGGTTGTAGACGTGGGTAACCGGCGGACTAAAACGGAGGCATGCGACCGCATTCGAGAGGTCACGGCTGATGTCCACCAGGGGCATGACGGGAGGGTAGCAGGGTCGGTTGAGAAGCTAGTCCCCAAGGACCAGCGGCAAGACGTCTGAGGGGTGGTCCAGGAGGTAGTCCGGGGCTTCGGCCTGCAGCACATCTTCGGGGAAGGGCCCCCACAGAGCAGCCGCTGTCTGGACGCCGGCGGCGCGCCCGGCCTGCAGGTCGTGGGTGGAGTCTCCGACAAAGATCGTCCGCGTGGCCGCCAAGCCGAGCTCGCCCAAGGCCTGATGCACGGGGAGGGGATCCGGCTTGTGACGTTCTACGGTGTCGGCACAGACGAGCGAGCCGAAGACGCCTTCGAGCCCGAGCAAGCGCAGCCCACGGTCGGCGCCCACGCGGATCTTGCTGGTCACAAGGCCCAAGGGAAGGCCCCGCTCGTGCAGGGCACGCACGGTCTCGACGGTCCCGGGGTACGCGCAGGACATCGCGTCGTGGTTCGCAATGACGTATTCGGCGAAGGTGTCGCGCATCGCCTCGATCTGGTCGGCGGCTGGCGCAAAGTCGGCTAGCTGCTTCCGCAGCGGCGTACCGATGCCCCGAAGCCAGCGTTCGTCCGGCGGCGCGTAGCCGAGGTGGACCTCCATGCAGTGGCGGTAGCCGGCCAGGATGAGGTCGATGGAGTCGAGCAGGGTGCCGTCGAGGTCAAAGAGGACGCCATCAATGGAAGAAGCAGTCATTGGACCTGCCAGGATGGCGTCTTGCCCGCTTCCGTCAAGCCCCCTGCTTCAGGTAGCCTCCCAGATGGAGGTGTTGTGGACCCTGTTGTTCGACTTGGTGCCGGCCTGAGGCCGACTGGGCCGCTCCCCTCAAAAGCTCTGGCACTCGTGGGAGCCCTGACGCTCCTCTTCATGGCGCCTTCAGCCCGGGCTGAAGGCGAGGACGAAGACGAGTTCGGCGAGGACGAAGACGAGGACGTCGAGAGCAGCGCTCCCAAGGGCAAGGTCGAGCTGAGCTTCGACGGTCTCCCCGCGAAGGCCCGGGTCGTACTCTGGCCCCAAGGCGGGGCGGCGGTCACGCTGAAGGCAAAGGGCGGGGTGGCTGCGGGCTCGTTCAGGGCCGGAGAACTGAGCTACCGGGCGGAAGCCAAGGGCTACGAGGCGATCGAGGGGACGGTGCTGCTGGACCCCGCGATGGGGGACCGAACGGTTTCGCTGCGCCTGCACGAGGTGGACAAGGACGCAGGGGCCAAGGCAAAGGCCGACGCGAAGGCCGACGCGAAAGCAAAGGCAAAGGCAAAGGCAAAAGCAAAGGCAAAGGCAAAGGCAAAGGCAAAGGCAAAGGCAAAGGCAAAAGCGAAGTCAGAGGAAGGGGCCAAGGCGCTGGCCGAGGACGACCCGGACAACGAGGACGACGAGGACGACGACGGCGAGGCGGACGAAGAGGGAGATGGCAGCGAAGGCGGCGAGACGCAGGAGCCGTTTTGGGACACGGAAGGCAAGGACGGGAGCCTTGGTCTCCGCTTGCTCGATGGGAGCCAGGCCCTGGTCCTGGAGGACGGCAAGCGCCTCGGCAAGACCCCCCTCGCAATCTTCTTGGCGCCGGGGATACACCACTTGACCCTGAAGGAAGGGCCCTGTTCGCTCGATTTCAAAGAGGTCGAGGTCTTGGTGCTGCCGGAGACGAAGACCAGCTTGGTGATGGACCCCAAGTCCGGCGAACTCTGGGGCGACGGCACCGACTTGGCCATCGTGGAGGACGAAGCCGCCGCCCAAGAAGAGCCCGCGGCCAGTCGCCTGGACGTCCTCGTCGAAGGGCCGAAGTTCTCGCTGGTGTCAGTCCAAGAGGTCCCCTTCCCCGGCGTGTCCAAGGTCCTCCTCCGGCCCGGCTCCTACTCGCTCGTCGTCGAGGGACAGCACTACCGACCGGCCTCCGCCGTCGTCGTCGTCGAGAGCGGCCAGGTCCACGAGTTCAAGGCGAAGCTGGCCCCGCGCCTGGTGCGGCTCTTTGTCCGCAACGTGCCCCTCGGCGCCGCAGTGGTCGCGATCGGCGGAGACGGACAGGCCAACGGCGTGCCGATCAACAACGAGACGGCGGCAGGCAAGCTGCCTCCCGACCACTACCGCATCCGCGTGACCATCGGTGGCAGGGTGGCCTCGGAGCAAAATGTTACCCTCCGCATCGGCGACAAGAAGGTCGAGATCGACTCCCAAATCCCGCCCATGTTCGGCCACATTTCCTGGGGCCCGCTCCCCGACGGAACCAGAGTGACCATCCAGGCCCGCAAGAACAAAGAGAAGAACGTCGGCTTCCTCGGCCGGAGGGCCAAGGTCCGCACCCTCATCGGCATGAACCACTACCGCATCGAGGCCTTGGGCGGCAGTGTGCAGTGGCTCGGCCAAGTCCTGCTGCGCGGGGACGAGAAGGAGCGACGCCTCGTCCTCACCATCCCGCCGGGCGCCATGACCCGCATCCAGGAGCGCAACCGCAGACGCACGATCGCCCTGGGTGTGACCGCGGGCGTCGTCGGAGTCACCGGAATCAGCGTGGTTGGCGCAGCCGTCGCCGCCTACAGTGAGGCCATCAATCACCATCAGTTCTACCTGGCGGCCATCGACCCTGACGAGATCCTCGCCTCCAAGGCCGCGCGCACCGAGGCGATGGGCCGCGGCCAGCCCTTGGAGATCGCGGGCTGGGCCATGGTCGGAGGGGCTGCGGGCCTCGCCATAGGCGCTTTGCTCGCGGCCAAGGCGGCAAAGGACGAACTGCGGCGGGCTCAGATGGTCGAAGCGCCCCGCCGACGCCGCGGAAAGCGGAGCTTCGGTTTCGCCTGGACCCCCCACCCCACTGGCTCTGCCGTGACCGTCGCAGGGAGCTGGTAGTGGACCGCCTACTACTCCGCATCGCCCTGCCCCTGGCCCTCATTGCCTCGGCCTGTGCCCCGAACATCAGCCACCAGAACCCACTGGATCCCGAAGAGGACTTCGACAACGACGGCATGACCGAGCAGGATGGCGACTGCGACGACCGCAATGATGCGGTGTACCCCGAGGCCACCGAGATCTGCGACGGCATGGACAACAACTGCGACGAGGAGACCCCGGAGGAAGAAAAGGACGCCGACGAGGACCGCTGGGTGGCCTGCGTTTGGGTGGGAGAGTCACCGATCGTGCGCGGTGGCGGCGACTGCGATGACACTAACCCCGAGGTGAACCCCGGGGAAGCAGAGATCTGCGACGCGCTCGACACCGACTGCGACGGCGAGCTTCCCTCCGACGAGCAGGACACCGACACCGACGGCTACGTCCCCTGCGATCCCTGGACGGGGGAGCACGCAGCCATCATCGGCGGCGGCGACTGCGACGACACCACGACTTCGATCTCGCCGGTAGCTCCCGAACTCTGCGACGGTATCGACAACGACTGCAACGAAGTCATCGACGACGAGGACGACGCGGAC
>CAZQTQ010000369.1:2295-4971 GCA_964596025.1 uncultured Rickettsiales bacterium | reverse complement strand
GGACGATCGCGGTCGCGGCGGAAGGGGTGGCCGGCGTGGAGAGCGTGGGGAGCGTGGAGATCGCGGGGGCCGAGGTCGGGGCGACCGGGGGCGACGCAGCGACCGTGGCGACCGCGATGAGCGGGTCCACGTGATGGCGCAACAAGCGATTGCCACGGCGTTGGCAGGCGACGGTCCTGTCCGCCTGGACGATCTCAACTCCTACGAACGCCACCTCGCGCACTCCGCTGCGAAGGAAGCTGAGGGCGTCGAGTCCCGCTCAGTGGGCCATGGCCCCGATCGGGCCGTGGAGATCTACCTTCCCTGAGCCTTCGGCTTGGGCCGAAGCGAGGGGCACGGGTCCCATGAGCGTCGAACACCGACTGCTTCGGGCCGCCGCCCAGGCCGAGGACCCCATCGTTGCGCCGTCGACGGCGCCCGGACGGGCGGCGATCTCCGTACTCCGGCTCTCGGGGTCGGCCGCGGCCCTCGACCCCATTCTTGCCCAGACCCTGCCCGGTTCGGGTGATCTGGACACCCAGCGACTGCGGCTGGCTCGCCTCGTCCACCCCTCCGGTGGCGAGGTCATCGATCAGGCCCTCGTCGTTCGTTTTCGCGCGCCTCGCTCGTACACGGGCGAAGATCTCGTGGAGTTCCACCTGCACGGCAACCCGCTCTTGGTCGAGCGCGCCCTGGATGCGTTGGTTGCGGCTGGCGCGCGCTTGGCCGGGCCCGGGGAGTTCACCCGGCGTGCGGTGGCCAACGGACGGATGGACCTGGTCGAGGCCGAGGCAACCCACGCCCTCATCCAAGCTCAATCTGAGGCCGCCCTTCGAGCCGCCCGCCGGCACCTCGGGGGTGAGCTTCAAGAGCGCCTGTCCACCTGGCGAAACCGACTTCTCGGCGTGGCCGTTGCGCTAGAAGCGATCGTCGATTTCCCCGAGGAGGTCGACGAAGCTGAACTCCAGGCGGACCTCGCCGCCCTGGTGGCCCTCAGCGCGTCGATGAGGAACCTGGCCGCGACCGCCGAAGCCGGCCGGGGTGCTGTCGCGGGGTTTCGGGTGGCCTTCGTTGGCCCGCCGAATGCCGGCAAGTCCACCGTCTTCAATGCCCTCTTGGGCCACGAGCGGGCCCTCGTATCCGAGCACGCGGGCACGACCCGCGATGTGGTGTCCGAGCAGCTTCACATCGACGGGCTCTGCTTCCGCCTTGAAGATACGGCGGGCGAAAGAAGGGCCGAAGACCCGCTGGAGGCGGCCGGGATTGCCCGGACCCAGAGAGCCCGGGAGCTGGCCGACCGTGTGCTTGCGGTTCGCAACGGGCAAGAGATCAGGCCGGACGATGCGCTCCCCGAGGAGGGGCTCCCGGTGGCAACCCGCGGCGACCTCTTGGACGAACGGCTGGCAGCGGCGCTCGGGCGTGCGGGCTGGATTGTGGTTGGGGCCCCCGCCCTGCTGGGCCTCGATGAGCTGAAGGCGGCCCTGGTTGCCTCAGCCCAGAGCGAGGGGGACCTCGAGGGCCTGGTGCTGCACACGCGGCGTCAGCAAGGGGCGTTGTTCGCGGCCGCCCAGGCCGTGGACCGCGGTCTCGCGGCAGGATCCGAGGAGCCAGCGATTGCTGCCGTGGAGGTTCGGGGAGCAGGCCGCGCTTTGGAGGAACTGGTCGGCATGTGGTCGAGTGAGGCCGTGTTGGACACTCTCTTTGAGCGCTTTTGCATCGGGAAGTAGCCTCGCAGCCGACGGAAGAGGCCTCGTAGCCGGGACCCGGCCCTGCTATAGGGGGTCTGTAGCGGAGAGAGGGAGCCCACGTGGAAGAGGAAAGCTGGGACTTGGTCGTCATCGGTGGCGGACATTCAGGCTGTGAAGCGGCGTTGGCCGCGGCCCGGATGGGTGCACGCACCCTGCTGGTGACCTTGCGCCTCGGCGGCGTGGGGCGCATGCCCTGCAATCCAGCGGTTGGTGGGCAGGGCAAGGGCCACCTCGTCCGCGAGCTGGACGCCTTGGGCGGAGAGATGGCGCTCTGTACCGATGCCACCACCATCCAGTTCAAGTACCTGAACACCCGCAAGGGTCTTGCCGTACGTTCGAGCCGGGCCCAGGTCGATCGCTTCCTTTACCAGCGACGCATGCACCGGAGGGTCTTGGCTCAGCCCGGACTCTCGGCGCACGAGGGTGAGGTCGTCGATCTCCGCGTCCGGGCCGGTCGTCTGGCGGGGGTTGTCCTTGCAGACGGCAGCGTCTTGGCTTGCCGCGCCGCCATCGTTACCACCGGGACCTATCTGGGCGGCAAGCTCCACACCGGGATGTTGGAGCGCTCGGGGGGAGGGAATGGTGCCCCGGCGGCCCACAGGCTCTCGGACGCGCTGGCCCGGGTGGGACACACGATGGACCGACTGAAGACGGGCACCGTGCCCCGCCTCGACGGCCGGACCATTGACTGGGGCCGCCTCAAGCCTCAGGAAGGGGATCACCCCGGAGGGCGCTTTTCCTTTGTCGGTCCGCCCTCGCCCCTCCCCCAAATCCGCTGCTACGAGACCAAGACCTCCGAGGCGACCCACGACCGGCTGCGAGCTGGCCTTGTCCACTCGCCGCTGTACGGGCCAAAGGCCTCGATCGACAGCGTTGGACCCCGCTACTGTCCCAGCGTCGAAGACAAGATCGTCCGATTCCCACAGCGGGCCAGCCACCGCATCTTTCT
>CAZQTQ010000369.1:0-2285 GCA_964596025.1 uncultured Rickettsiales bacterium | reverse complement strand
TCGCTTCGGTGGAGGTCTATCCCAACGGTTTCTCCACGAGTCTTCCGGCCTCGGTCCAGCTGGAGGCGCTGCGGACCCTGCCCGGGCTCGAGCGGGTCCGCATCATCCGGCCGGGCTATGCAATCGAGTACGACTTTGCCGATCCCCGCGATCTGCACCGCCACCTGGAGAGTCGCTTTGTAAAGGGTCTGTTCCTGGCCGGGCAGATCAATGGCACAACGGGCTACGAGGAGGCGGCCGCCCAGGGCTTGCTGGCTGGAGCCAACGCCGCCCTGCATGCGCGCGAACGGGAGCCGTTGCTCCTGGGTCGGGACCAAGCCTACTTGGGGGTGATGGTTGACGATCTCTGCCGCCAGGGAACGAATGAGCCCTACCGCATGTTCACCTCGCGGTCGGAGTGGAGGCTCTTGCTGCGAGAGGACAACGCGGACCTTCGGCTGACCGCCATCGGGCGGGAGGTGGGGCTGGTTGACGATCTGCGGTGGGCCGTATTTGAGGCCCGGCGGGAGGCGATCGAGCGGGGGATAGGCTGGGCCCGGCGGAGCCGGATCCGGCCCAGCCCCGCCGTCGATGGGGTGATCGGCGCACGGGGAGAGCCGCCGCTGAAGCGGGTAGCCTCGGCCTGGGAACTGCTCCAGAGGCCAAGCTTGGACCTTGAGACGCTTGGGAGGCTCGCCGACCGGCGAGCGCCGCCGTTGCGCAAGGACGAGGCCGAACAGGTTCTCATCCAGAGTCGCTACGAGGGCTACATTCGCCGGCAGGAGGCGGAGGTGGCTCGCTACGCGGAGTACGCCGAGATGGTTTTGCCAGGGGACTTCGACTTTCAGGCCGTCGCCGGGCTGCGCCACGAGCTGGTGGAGAAACTATCGGCCCGGCGGCCCAAGACCCTCGGCGGCGCAGCGAGCATCCCCGGGATGACGCCCACGGCCCTCGGCGCACTCGCCCGCAGCCTGCGGGCTTCGGCCAGCCGAGACGGCGCTCGGCCGCGTTGAGCGGAGGTTCGACGGTGGCGAAGCCCGGGTCGCTCGCCTGGACGGTCGGAGATCTCCGGGAGGCCCTCGGCCCGACGGGGCGACCTCCCGAGGCCGCACTCGAACGCCTGGCCTCTTGGACCGAAGTCCTCGACAAGTGGAATCGCGTGCAGCGCCTGGTGGGCTTCCGAGATCGGGACCGTCTTCTGCACGAGGGCCTCGCGGACTCCCTAGCTGCGGCCCAGCTGCTTGGCGCCGCTCCGCTTGGGCCCATCCTGGACCTCGGCTCGGGCAACGGCCTACCCGCGCTGATTTGGGCTGCGGTCGAGCCCGAGCGGGAGATCCACCTCGTCGAATCCCGGCGCAAGCGGGCCTCGTTTCTGAGGGCTTGTGTTCGAGAGATGGGCCTGTGTGCCGTCTCCGTCCACGCTGTGCGCGCCGAAGTGCTCCTTGTGACGGAGGGCCGCCCCCGGCCGGGGGTCTTGACCGCCAGGGCCTTCGCCTCACCCCAGAAGGTCCTCGCCCAGGCAGAGCTGTGGGGGGCCCAGGCGGTTCTCTTGAGTGTGACGCCCGAGACGAACCTGCGGCTGGGCAAGCCGTGGGCGCTGCATGGGGAGGCCGCGGGGGCTCCTGTGGGTCGACGAACCCACCAACTGCTCGTTTCGTCTCAGTAGCCGGCACTGAAACACCCTTCCGGGGGTCTGGGGTTTTGCCTCGCAGCATCCCGATCGGGATCAAAGGGCCAAATTCGTCGCTTTTTCCCACAATTGCATTGCACCGATGCGCTGCTCTGCCGTACGCTCAGAGGAGACCCGGGGCTCATCCCCCCCCATCGGGCTGGCTCGCTCGCTACCGGGGGGGGCCTGACCTCGGCATGCGGAGCGCCTAGACCATGCAACGAGCGGTTGGAGTGCCGGCGTTGAGCGAGCCTTTCCGCTGGGCCCAAGGCCGTGGTCTTTCTGCCCTTTCTCTCGCTGCGTGCGAGTTCAGGGCTCTCGGCCGAACTGAGCCCCCCACCAACCCCACGGGGCGTTGCCCCCAAGCCGCCGATCCCCGGAGATGGGCGAAGGAACAAGGAGCCACGAGATGAAGCTGCGCAAGCGCAACGACCGGTTTGCCTCAACCGATGCTTTCAGCGACGAGAGCTCGACCCGCCTGTTGGCCCCTCCCGGGCCGAGACCGCCCGAGGTGCCCGCCACGCGCTCGGGTCTGAATGCTTTCCTCGGCAAGGGCTGCATCTACGAAGGGAAGCTCACCTTTGAGGGCACAGTCCGGATTGACGGCAAGTTCACCGGAGAGATCTTCTCCAACGAC
>CAZQTQ010000368.1:0-4975 GCA_964596025.1 uncultured Rickettsiales bacterium | reverse complement strand
GCGGACTGCCTGGAGCAACGCTGCGAGAACGGTCAGGCCCGGGCCTGCCTGGAGGATGGAACGGCCCAAGGAGGGATGCGGGCCAAGATCCAAGAAGCCCTGCGCGCTCTGGACGCCGGCGTCCCCCGCGTCCACATCATCTCCGGAAGGGCTCCCCACACCCTGCTGCGCGAGATCTTCACCAACGAAGGCTGCGGCACCCTGCTTCTTCCGGACGACGAGTGACCTAGTTCGTGCTCAGCTCAGTCCCCAACAGACCTGATGTGGCTCCTCCCACGCCATCCGTGGATTAGACTCTCCACTCGGACATCAGGAATAGCCACCGAATGAATGCACTGGGAACGACCGCCTGCCGCGTTGCCATCGCTGCCGTCGTTCTGGTGGGCTTGTTGGCCGGCCCGGCCTGGGGGCAAGAGGACGAGTTCGAGGAGGAGGATTCGTCCGAGGAGGCTTCGCCCGAAGACGACGAGGCCACAGCCCAGGCCCTGGCGATGGAGGCCCTCAACGTCAAAGATGAACACTGCGCCGATGTAGCCGGCGGCCAGGCCGAGCTAGCCGCCCAGTCGATCGGTGCTGTCAGCGACGTATGGGGCCGAATCAGCGCCCACCTCGGAAAGAGCAAGAAGGTCTACCTCCTGTACTGGCGCGGGGTGCTGGCCCAGTGCTTGAGCCAAGAAGAACGGGCCTTAGAGGACCTACAGAACTTCTTGGCGGAGCGGGAAGACAGTTCGCTCTATGCCCAACAAGTGGCCGACGCCAAGAAACGGATCTCGCAGATTAGTCGCCGTACAGGTACTCGCCGCAGTGTGAGCCGGGCCCGCCCCCCCGCCGATCCAGGACCTGTCTTGGGCGTCCTCCTGGGCGGGGGACTGGCCGCTGGCGCTGTGGCCTCGGGAATTGGGGCCGCCGTCCAGTGGCAAGCCGCCCTCGCCCACGCCGAGGCCCTCTACCCGGCAAAGCTCAGCGGCGAGACGCTAGAGACCGCCTACGCCCAAGGCCAAGCCTTGGCCACAGAGAGCGGCGTTCTGACGGGAGTCGCAATAGGCTGCGGAGTAGGCTCTGCCTTGTCCTTCGCCCTGACCGCCCTTGCCTCGTCCTCGCCTGGGGCCACAGCCCAGATCCCCCCCCCAGTGCTCGTGCCGACCCGCTCCGGAGCTGCTGTCCTGTGGGAGGCCCGGTGGTAGCCGCACTTCGATGGGCTAGTACAGTCCTCCTCCTCCCCCTGCTTTTCGCTGGCTGCAGCTGGCTGGATCCCACCCGGATGGAGTGCGACACCGACTTCAACTGCCTCGTCGGGACGGTCTGCAATCCCGAGACCGGACTGTGCGTCGCCGAGGACTCGATTGGGGACGACGACACAGGAGACGACGACGACGACGACGACGACTCTGGCGACGACGACGACTCTGGCGACGACGACGACACAGGAGACGACGACGACGCAGGAGATGACGACGTAGGAGATGACGACGACACCAGCCCCTCGGCCCCCTGCATTTCGCTCGACTTCCCCGGCGTCGGCATGGGGGCGGGAGTTACCGTGGATTGGGCCTCGTTCGGCAACGACGTCCAGCCTCCACTCACCCTCGAGTTCTGGATTCGCCCAGAGCGCTTCCCAAGCACCAACGATCAGTTCGACCTCATCCTCTCCCCCAGTGCCTCATCCGGGGCCCCGGAAAACGGCGCGTGGAGCCTCGGGTTCCCCGCGCAGGCAAACGCGGGGCCCTGTGCACCGTGCAGCTGCCAATCCCCGATGGTCGGGGACTGGGCAGGGACTGTCTGTGGACGCCCGCTCGGTCTCGATACCTGGTACCACCTAGCGCTTACGGTCGAAGGCGCCTCAGCCCCCTTTGAAGGCACACTCTGGACCAACGGCCAGGACGACGGCACCCACGGCGAGCTGAACTGGACCGCGACTGCAGCCCACCTGCAGATCGGCTCGAACAACACCGACAACGAGTCCTTCGACGGAAGATTGGACTCCATCCGCATCAGCGACATCGTTCGCTACACCGAACCGTTTGTTCCGGAGACCTCCTGGGAAACGGACGACTCCACCGTATCCCTGTGGTTGGCCGACGAAGGAGCCGGGGACGCAGTGGTGGACAGCGCATCCGGTCGCAACGGCAGCCTCCCTTTGTCCGGGGCGGTGGGGTGGTCAACGGACTGCCCTGCGGAGGACACGGATGGGGACGGAGTTGAAGCGTGGCAGGACTGCATGCCCACCAACGGCGACATCTACCCCGGCAACTGGCTTGATCAGAACGGCGATTCGGTCGATAGCAACTGCGACGGCTTCGACTGGTTCTCGTTGAAGGGGGCAACGGCCAGCTTTGAGGGCCAATTCGCCGGAGACCAGAGCGGCAAGTCCGTCGCGTCGGCCGGCGACGTAGATGGCGACGGCAAAGACGACATACTCATAGGGGCCTACGGCTACGACGAGAACGGCAACATCGCAGGGAGCGCCACAGGGAAGACCTACCTCTACTACGGAGCCACAATCTCGCCCGCCAGTGGAACCTGGTACTTAAGCTCGGCGGACATCAGCTTCGTGGGCGATCCCACGAACAGCAGCGGCGAGAACAGCGGGCACTGCGTGTCGTCCGCGGGAGACGTGGACAACGACGGACTCGACGATGTCTTGATTGGCGCCCCCAACAACGATGAGGGGGGAACCGGTGCGGGCAAGGCCTATGTCGTGCTGAGCAGCACAATCGCAAGTACTGCAAGCGGCGGCACTGTGCAGCTCGGCGAGGACAGCGCAGATTTCGTTGGCGAGGACCCTGGCCAGATGGCTGGGAAAACCGTCTCGGCCGCGGGCGACGTAAATGGCGACATGCTCGACGACATACTGATCGGGGCTCCGGGCTCAGCAGGAGGCGCAATTGGAATGACCTACCTCGTACTCGGCGGCACAATCGGGACAGGTGACAACTTCGACCTCAGCACCGCATCCGCTAAGTTCACCGGGGAGGCTGCGGGGGACAAAAACAGCATCGGCCTCGCAAGCGCCGGAGATGTCGACAACGACGGAAAAGACGACATCCTCATCGGAGCCCACGAGCACACCAACGGTGGGGACTCCGAGGCGGGTAAGGTCTACCTGTTCCTCGGATCCACCGTATTCGGATCGGCCGGGAATATTGAAGTGGCCACCGCCGACGCAACCTTCACCGGAGAAGCAGCGTTGGACCACGCAGGGCAGTCGGTGGCCTCGGCAGGAGATATCGATGGGGACGGAAAAGACGACATTCTCATCGGCGCCAGCCAACCCTTCGGCGCCGGCGCCGGCAAGACCTATCTCTTCTTCGGCGCGACGATCGAAGACGGCGGAAACTTCCCCCTAAGCAACCCCGACGCCTCCTTCATAGGGGAATACGGTCAAGACTACTCGGGACTTCCCGTCGCCGGTGCAGGTGACGTCGACGGCGACGGACACGCTGACCTCTTGATTGCAGCCCGCGGAAGCGACCAAGGGGGCAACAACGCCGGAAAGGTCTATCTAGTCCTGGGCAACACGATCGACGCCGGCGACAGCTCCACCCTAAGTACGGCCAGTGCTGCCTTCGTCGGAGAAACCGGGGGGGACCTCGCAGGGTGGGACGCTGCTTCTGCAGGGGACGTGAACGGCGACGGATACGACGACCTGTTGATTGGCGCCTGGTCCAACGACAACGGCGGCGCCGATGCCGGAACGACCTACCTCCTGCTCAGTCCCTTCTAGGCCTGCGCACCGGGCCGAAGCAACCCCTAGCTCTCATCCGAGCATGGGCTACCCTTAGCCCGTGCTTCACCTTTCTCCGATGAACCGACTTCTCTGCCTGGGGGCTCTCGCCGGGCTGCTCCTCCTCTCCCTCAGCTGCGCCTGGATCCTGCCGGAGTCGGTGCAGTGCGATGGGGACACAGCAGCGCGATGCGCGCGCTTTTCTGGCTTTGTCTGCGACGTAGGTGCCGGACACTGCGTCGAGAGCGACTCGGACGAGGAGTCGATTGGGGTCAGCGCCCAAGCTCCTTCGTCAGACAGCAGCGGCGACTCGTCTGGCAGCGGGGACAGTGGGGGAGACACGCTCTATGACCCCAGTGGGGATAACGACAAGGACGGACTCTCCAACGCCTTTGAGAGCACCATCGGTACCGATGAGAACGAAGCGGACTCCGACGGCGACGGCTATTCGGACACCTACGAGTACCTGACCTACTTTTCCCCCCTGGACTCTGAGGACCAGCCTTACGCGGCCCACTATCCGCGCGGCCCCCTGCCTTCGGCGGACAGCTGGAACAAGATATTCGATGGGCAAGAGGCGAGCTGGAACGTGCCCGGGCACGTCACCAACGGCTGGGAGCTCCCCGATCAGCAGGGCCGAGAGATCGAGTTGCACAGCTTCTACGGCTGTGTCGTGGTCCTGGAGTTCGTGGTGGGCTGGTGCAGTGCCTGCAACGCCTCAGCCCCGAGTCTCGACGACCGCTACGAGCTCCTGAAGCATCAAGGCCTCGTCGTTATCCAATTGATGGGCGAAGGCGTCGAAGGGGCCGAACCCAGCGTGCCCGAGTGGGTTGAGACCCACGAACTGGGATTCCCCGTGTTCTCTGTCTATGGCCACGAGATACTGACTGAAGTCGGGATCACGGCTTATCCGACTTTCATCCTCCTCAACCGGGAACTTCAAATTCAGAGCATCGCTACTGAATCGCAAAACGTCACCGAGGATGAGGACTTCTGGGACCAAGTCGACACACTCCTGAACGAGGGCCCCCCGAGTGTGCCCTACCCAATGCCCGACAATGCGGATGAGCTCTACGATGCACTGAATCTGGTCCGCGGCAGCTGGACCCAACAAGTGCCAGCAAAACCCATCGGGCTAACACCTGGCGCTTCGGAGCGGGTCGGTCCCTAGAGGCCCTCAGAGGCCTCCGTGCCTTCGGCGATAGAGGGGAAGACAACGCTCCAGAACATCCACCGCTTCTCTGGCGGAGT
>CAZQTQ010000367.1:0-4977 GCA_964596025.1 uncultured Rickettsiales bacterium | reverse complement strand
ACCCCGAAGAAGAGGAGGATGCCCGTGGTCGGCAAGGAGAAGGCAAATCCCATCCCCGTGCCCAAGAAGGGAGCACTGCATGGAGTAGCGAGCAACGTGGCGAACACCCCCGTCAGGAAGTAGCCCGTCGCCCCCTCCTTGGCCGAGGCCGAAGCAGCCTGGTTGGCGCCAACCGCTGGCACCTCAAAGACACCGAAGAGAGAGAGACCAAAAATCCAGACCACGGTAGCCAAGGCCGCAACGTACGCCGGGTATTGGAACTGGAAGCCCCAGAGCACGTCTTGGCCAAAGGCCAGGCGCAAGACCACGACGGCAACGGCAAGCGCCAAGAAGGAGGCGACGATGCCTGCGCTGTAGGCAAATCCCGCGGTCCGGCGTTCCGCAGCGCTGACGTCGGCCTGCTCGACGAGGCTGTAGAGCTTCATCGTCAGCACCGGCAGGACGCAAGGCATAACGTTCAGGAGGATGCCGCCCAGGAAGGCGAGGAAGAGCATCCAGAGGAACTCCGGCGCGCTCGTGTCGATGGCGGCTGCAGCGGCGGTCGCGGTGGCAGCAGCAGCGCTGGCAGACGCCGCCGCACCACCACCGCCCGAAGCATCCGTCTCACCGCCGGCGGCGGTCGCGGCATCTTCAACCGCTCCCCCACCAAAGAGCGTCGAACGCGAAGCCACGACCTGTGTGCCCTTCTCCACCCAGGGCACGGGAACCGTTACCTCGGTCTTCACCCAGCCGTCCCCACGGGGGATCTGCAGCAAAGCCCCAAAGGCCTCGCCCTGCGGCAGTTCCTCGACCTCGAAGGTCTCTCCTTCGAGCAGTACGGTGAAGGAGCCGTCGTCCTTAGGCTCCACCCTGGCGTCGAAGAGCATGCCGGTGAACCGTGTGATCGGTGCGACCGCTGGCCAAGTGCCCGCCTCGGTCACGGCCTGGAGCTTCGAGCCGTCCAGCGAGCTAACACGAATCGCCGCCTTGAAGCCCTCCTCTGGACGCACGGCGGAGGCAGAGAGCGCGGCCTCGATCGCGAGGTCCTTAACCTCAGTGGGGTGGACGGGGTGCTGAGCTGCATAGTGATCGAAGAGCGAAGCGAAGGAGGACGGTGTCCGCTCCGTGCCGGGGGACGCGACCTCGATCGGCAAACTCAGCTCCGCCGAGCCCGGGATGCAGCTGACCTCGCAGACCAGCCACTTTGCCGAAGCCTTGAGTTCCACCAGACCGGGGCTCTGCCCCTCAGGAACCCGAACCTCGGAGAAAAAGAGGACTTGGCCGTCGTAGCCGTAGGAGATGATCCCCTCCTGGTCAAAGCGCAGCGGGGTCGGGAACTCGAAGTCCGAGGCCTCCCATCCCGCCGGCAGGCTCCACTCGATCTCCGTGGGCAGGCCAATGTCGCCGGGCGACTTCCAATAGGTGTGCCAGTTGGTCTGCTGCTGGAGGTGGATGCCCAGACGGAAGTATTCGCCCGCCACCACCGAGCTGGAATCGGCGAGCATCCGCGCCAGCACAGGGTGGGGCTGTCCTTCGGGATCGATCTCCTGAAAGGCCGCGGACTTGGGCAGCGGGCTCCAGTCAACCTTGGGGGGCTTCGGCGGCGGGGCTAGCTTCGGCCCCTTGGTCCCGCCCGCCGTCTCGGGGGGGCCCCCTGCCAAGACGGTGGATGGGGACCCAACGGGGACCTGCAGGACCACCTCCTTCTTCGCGGGGAAGAGGCAGTAGCCCTCGGGCAGATTGCAGCCCTGCCATTTGATCAGCAGCTTCACCGTGGCCTTGCCCGCCGAATGGACACGCGGCACCGAGACGGGCAACCGTACGGCAAAGTCGGTCTCGAAGATCTCGCGTTCCCGATCGCTGATGGCGTCGTACTTGCGCTTGCCGGCCGGGAACTCAGCCGGGCCAACCTCGAGGCCATCGGCCTCCAGTACCGTCACAGAACTCTGATCGCGGTAGATGAAGTGTTTCTGGAAGACTCGGTACTGGACGATGAGTTCGCCCGCGCTCCCTGCGGGGACCGGCTTCTTTGGCGCCGCGGCTTGCACCAAGAAGGGTGTGTCGATGCTGAGCTTCGCGGCATGGGCAACGCCAAGCCCCACCAAGGCTCCCAGCATGGCCGTGACCACGAGGACCACCGTGGCCAGGAGAGCATCAGAATGAGGGCAGGCGCGACGAAGGGACATGGGCTCCTCGGGTAGGCAGAGAGAAAAACCAGGCTGGGGAACGGTAGTGCATGAGACCAGCCCCTTCAACCGTTTGCCTCGCAAGCGCAGGACTGCCAGCTCCTCTATCCTCGCCCCGTGCGCGTCGCCATCGTCATTCCTGCACTCAATGAGGAAGAGGGCTTACCTTCGGTCTTGGCCGCAATTCCTGAGGCCCTAGGGGCCCAGATCGTCGTCGTGGACAACGGCTCAACCGATCGGACCGCGGAGGTAGCGACGGAGTGGGGGGCCGTCGTCTTGGAAGAGAGACATCGGGGCTACGGCTCAGCTTGTCTGCGCGCCATCGCCTGGCTCGCAGTGCAAGAGCCGCCCCCTGCTGTCGTTGCCATCCTCGACGCCGACGGCTCCGACGACCCATCCCTCCTCCAGGATTTCGTGGCGCGCATCGAGCGCGGCGAGGCCGATGTCGTCCTGTCGACCCGCACCCACGGCGGCGCGGAGCCAGGCTCTCTGGGCGCGGTTCAGTCCCTGGGAAACCGAGTTCAGACCGCCGTACTCAACCGCCGGTTTGGACTCCAGCTCACCGACATGGGCCCGATGCGGACGATTCGTTTTTCGGCGCTTCTTGGACTGGAGATGAGCGACCGCACCTGGGGATGGAACGTGGAGATGGCGGCGCGGGCCGCGCAGGGCAGGCTGCGCATCGCCGAGGTCCCGGTACCTTATGCAAAGCGGCGGACCGGGGAGAGCAAGATCAGCGGTTCGGTCGTGGGAGCCGCCCGGGCTGGCGGGCGCATCCTCTGGGCCCTCTGGCGCTACTGCCGCTGACGAAGCGGCGGCCCAGCAGGTCGAAGAACCCGCGGTGGGGCAGCATCCGGGGGGGAGGGAGCGAGGAAGACCCGAATGCTACCCCGCCTTTGGCGGGCTCTGCAGGAGACGAGTGGTGCGAGCACCCACGGTGGGAGCGAGGGATGCGGGTGCCCGACCACCCAAGGGACCGTTAAGGGGCGCAGTCCAGTTGGAGCTGAAAGGCACCGGTATCTCCGTCGTACCCGTCTACGACCACGTAGTAGGTGCTGCCGGCAGTGGGCGTGAAGCGCAAGGAGTTGAAGCCCCAATCCACGGCTTGGTCTGCCAGGCACTGTCCGTTGTCGCCGTCGAGCACGATGACGTCGTGGTTGACCAAGGTGGGGCTCGGGTCAACCAGCGAAAGCTCGACCTCGTTGGAGGTGGTGGCCTGCCAGACGTAGGTAACCTCCGCCGCGTCGTAGTTGCCGACGTTGACGGGATAGGCCATCAGTGCCGACGTTGTGTTGGCCGAGGACGTCGTATCCCCCGACACGGTCTGACCGCAGCTAATCGTCCCAGCTGGCTCGCAGACGGCCGGAGCGTGGGGGCTTGGACCGCAGTTGGTGCCGAGGGGAGTCTCTAGCGGGATGGTGCCTTGGCCGAGGGCCCGCTCCCAGGTCCAGGGGCCGAAGTTCTTGCTTAGATTGAAGAGCCAGGTGTCGAAGTGGAGGCCAGCACCCGTCTGTCCACCGCCGTAGAAGCCCCAGTCGAGGTCCCAACACGCGGCATCCGCCTCGCCGCGGAGGTAGGGCTGGACGTAGAAGCTGGGACCTGCAACGCGGTAGAAGCGTAGGTTGGCGTCGACCTGGACGTAGACCTTCCCGTCCCAGCTGCCTTCGGCGCTGATGCTTGGGCCGGTGCGAACGGCGTCAAACCGCTTGTACCGGGTGAAGGTCCAGCCCGAGTCCTCGTGATAGCGACCGCCGACCTTGACCCGGCCGTCGACTTCGGTGCCCACTCGGGCCTCGATCTGGGCCTCGGCCGAGGTGGTGAAGCCGGCCTTGAGACTCAGCGAGAGCGTACCGGTGACGGGCACTGGCCCGGCGGCGAAGGCGAAGGGGTAGGTCGCGCTGCCCAAAGGAACCGAACCAGAGGCGGAGGCGCTGTCTTGAATCTGGGCCAAGAGCTCAAGGTCGAGGTCAAAGTCCAGATCGAGGACGGCACGGGCGCGCTCCAGGGAGAACCAGCCGAAATCGGCACTGATGTGCAGGTCCGGCTGCAGGTTGACGACGGCATCGCTCAGCTGAAGGCTGACCGTCCCGTTGTCGTAGAGGGACGTACCGGAGTAGTCAAAGCCATATCGGGCGTCCCCCAGCTGGATGTGCTCGTCGAAACCGCCCTCTCGGAGGACATCGACGAGAAGGGCTGGACTCGTAGTGGCAAAGGCCTGGTCCTCTTCCACGTCCACCGTCTCAAGTCGACGAAGGAGTCCGCCTTCCCGGCCACTGACCACGATGAGGCCGTTGGCCAGGCCTGCTGTCTCGGCCGCACAGGAATAGAAGAGACTCAGATCGCCGGTCTCTTCTTCGTCTTCGAAGCCCTCGAAGCAGGGATGGTCGTCGAGGAGGAGGACCCCGTCGGCGATCTCAGGGACCTCGAGATCGTTCCAGGGCTCCTCCTCGGACGACTCATCCACAGCAAAGGGAGCATCGTCCCAGTTGGGTGCTCCGTCTTGGGGACCGTTGGAGCCACCCTCCTCGGAGCCTTCTTGGTCCTCTCCAGGAGCGTCGAAGTCCAACGCGGTTGTCGAGTCCATTCCGGACTGCGAGCCCGACGCGACCAGGGACGAAGCATCCACGCAGGCAGTAGCCAGGAGCGAGCCAGCGGCCAAGACTCCGAGGCACCAGAGGGGAATTCGTGAGAGGCGTCGTAGGGACATGGAAAGGATCTCCCGGGCGGCAGTGCACCGCAACTTGCTGTTGAACACTTTGGTGACCACTTATTCGAAGTGGCTGGCACCAAACAGGTCGCTGCGACTTGATCT
>CAZQTQ010000366.1:0-4994 GCA_964596025.1 uncultured Rickettsiales bacterium | reverse complement strand
GCGTGATCGGCCGGCCGCCCGCTCGGATCGGCGCTTCGATGTTCCCGTCTTCCTCCGCTTCCACCACCAAGGGGCAGAGGATGCGCTCAACGAGGCGAGGGGGCCGGTGCGCCGCCGCCTCCTGGCATTGGTTGATGAGGTTCTTGAGGGGGCTGGGCTTCCGTTGGAGGAGGGGTTCACCGGTGAGGCGGGCTCGGGATCCGCGCCGGAGGTTCGGGGGACGGGCGGTGCTTCCTCCACGGGAGGTTCCGGACGGTCTAATGCGACGCCGCCCTTGGAGGGCCCCCTCTACTTCGTTCTCGTCGATCGCTTCGTCGACAGAGACGCTACGAACAACCAGGGCGCTGCCCTCGCGGACCCTCAGGCCTTTCACGGTGGAGATCTCGAGGGCCTGACCGACCGCTTGGACTACCTACAGGAGCTGGGGGTCAGGACTCTGTGGCTCTCCCCCCTGACCCGTTCGGGTCAGCGGGCAGTGGGTGCGACAGGGCCGTACCACGGCTACTGGGTCGAGGACCACCGAGACATCGAGCCGCGCTTTGGCGACTGGGACGACTTGGAGCGGCTGCGGGACGAGGCGGAGAAGCGGGGCATTGCCTTGCTCTTGGACTGGGTGGCCAACCACGTCGGCTACGATTCGGCCCTGCGCGAGACGCACCCCGGTTGGTTCCACGGCTTGGGGCCGATCTCCGACTGGAATGACCCCAAGCAGGTCGAAGAGGGAGAGGTCCACGGTCTGCCCGACCTGGCTCAAGAGAGAGAGCCGGTCTACCAGTACCTCCTCGATGCGGCCCGGACCTGGGTGGATCGAGCCCGGCCTGCGGGCTTCCGCCTCGACGCTGTCAAGCACGTCCCGGTCGCATTCTGGCAGCGCTTCGCCCGCGATCTCGGTTCCCACGCCGGGTCCGACTTCGTCCTCCTGGGCGAGATCTTCGATGGCCTGCCCCGGCGGCTAGCCCAGCATCAGAGAGACGGGAGCTTCACCCACGTCTTTGACTTCCCGCTGTACTACGCGCTGACCGACGTTTTCTGTCGGGATGCCTCGCCGATGGCCTTGGGCGCGGTCTTGTCCGCCGATGTGCTCTACGCCGATCCCGGCTCGCTCGTGACCTTCGCCGACAACCACGACCTCCCCCGCCTCGCCAGCTCTTGTGCCGGCGATCGAGGGGAGATGACGCAACTCCTGGCTTTTCTCTTCGCGAGCCGCGGGACCCCCTGCTTGACCTACGGCACCGAGGCCGGTCTCAGCGGCGAGAGTGATCCGGAGAATCGGGGCGATATGCGCTTTGGTGAGGACCCGGGGCTGTTCACTGCGCTCCAGCAACTGGCAGCCTTGCGGCGGGGCTCGGAGGCCCTTGCAGTGGGCCGGACCGTCCTGCTGCTTGCCACTGAAGAACAGCTGGTCTTGCTCCGGATCGCCGAGACGGACTGGGCGCTGGCCGCGGTCAACCGTGCCGGCTCGTCGGTGGATCTGGTCGTGCGGGGGAGGCTCCCCGCAGGGGCCCAAGGCGCCCCCGCATGGTCCTCGTCCGGAGCTGAGGCGGGGACAGCACCCATCTTGCGTGTAAGGCCAGGAGCTGTGGACCTCGTCCTGCCGGAGCGGAGCTTTGGCCTGTGGATTGGCGAAGGTGTCGTGAGGCCGGAGGGGGTATCGCCCGTCGCAGATGTGGTCCATCGCTGGCGGGTCGAGGGCCCGCAGAACGTGCCCCAGGGTGCAGAGCTGCGGGTCGTGGGGTCTCTGCCCGCCTTGGGGGCTTGGGATGCCGAGGCGGGGCTACCGCTGGCTCCCCGAGCCGGCGGCCTTCACGAGGGGCGGATCGCTCTCCCGGCGCAGTCGGTCGTCCAGTACAAGCTGGTCTTGCGTGAGGAGGATGGGGCTATGACCTGGGAGGAGGGGCCGAACCGGAGCCTGTGGGTTGAGGGTTCGGAGGCGGAATCCCTTGAAGTTCGCCTGCAGTGGGGCGGCTGATGAGTGCTGTGGTCCTCGACTCGGTAGGGAAGCTCTACGGCGAGACCCGCGCCGTCGACGCCGTCGACCTCGCCATCGAGGAGGGGGAGTTCCTGGTCTTGGTCGGACCGTCGGGCTGTGGGAAGTCCACCCTCTTGCGGATGATCGCTGGCCTGGAGGAGATCTCGGAAGGGGAGTTGCGGCTGGGCGGGGAACGAGCCAACGAGAAGGCCCCCCGCGACCGCGAGCTTGCGATGGTTTTCCAGTCCTACGCCCTCTATCCCCACATGACGGCGCGCGACAACATGTCCTTTGGGCTACGAGTTCGGAAGCTGCCTCCGGCCGAGATTTCCCAGCGGGTGCAGGAGGCGGCCCGGATGCTCGCCATCGAGGAACTCCTGGACCGCCTGCCTCGCGACATGAGCGGAGGCCAGCGCCAGCGGGTGGCCATGGGCCGAGCGGCGGTGCGCAAACCGCGGGTCTTCCTTTTCGACGAGCCGCTGTCCAATCTCGACGCCGCCCTCCGCAATCAGATGCGGGCGGAGCTGAAGCGGCTGCACCGCGAGTTGGGCGTCACGATGATCTACGTCACCCACGATCAGGTCGAGGCGATGACGCTCGCCGATCGCATCGCAGTGCTGAACCGAGGTGTCTTGCAGCAGGTGGGAAGGCCGGAGGAACTCTACCGGCGGCCGGCGAACCGATTTGTGGCCGGATTTATTGGGACGCCGTCGATGAACTTCCTCGAAGGGCAGCAGAGCGGCTCCTTGTTTCGTTGGGAGGGCGCAGAGATCACGCTGCCCTCGGCCTTGGTCTCGGCTGAGATCCGGCCTCTGGTTATTGGCCTTCGCCCGCAACACCTTCGCCTGGCCGAGGACGGCGCTCTAGCCGGGCACATCGAGGTTGTGGAGTGGACGGGCCTGGAGGCTTACCTCCAGGTGCGGGTCGGCGAGTCCTTCCTCCTGGTTCGGGTCGAGGGGGAGGAGGCCTTCGCATTGAAGGTGGGGGCTTCTGTGCGACTGGAGCCCGTTGGAGAGGGGATCCGCTGCTTCGCGCCTGGCGAGTCCGGAGCCGCCCTCAACTGAGCGCGAGCATGCGCTCGATTGGTGCCAGGGCCTGGCCCCGCAGCTCCTCGCTCAGCTCGATTCGTGGCTCCAAGTCCCTCAGGCAGAGGTAGAGCTTCTCGAGCGTATTCAGCTTCATATAAGGGCAGTTGTTGCAGGCGCAGCCGGCTTCGGGCGGAAGGGGAATGAGCTGGGCCTCGGGCCGGATTTTCTCCATCTGATGGAGGATCCCGGCCTCAGTGGCCACGATAAAGGCTTTGGCTGGGCTCTCCTGCACGTAGCGCAGCAAGGACGAGGTCGACCCGATGTGGTCCGAGTGCCGCAGGATGGGCTCTTCGCACTCCGGGTGGGCGATGACGTGAGCCTCGGGGTGCTGGGTCTTCAGCCCCACCAGCTTGCGTTCGGAAAAGGTCTCGTGGACCACGCAGGTGCCTTGCCACAGGAGCATCTCGCGGCCTGTCTGCTCCTGAAGCCACCTGCCGAGGTTGCGGTCGGGCGCAAACAGGATTGGCTGACCGTCGGGCAAGGACTCCACCACTTTCTTGGCGTTGCTGGAAGTGCAGATCAGATCGGAGAGCGCTTTAACCGAAGCGCTGCAGTTGATGTAGCTGACGACAGCGTGCTCGGGATGCAACTCCTTGAAGCGAGCCAGGGCGGGCGCAGGGCAGGAATCCGCCAAGCTGCAGCCTGCGTCCAGATCGGGGAGCACGACGACCTTCTCGGGGTTCAAGATCTTGGCGGTCTCGGCCATGAAGTGAACGCCGCAAAAAACGATGACGTCGGCGTCGGTGTTCTTTGCCGCCTGGGAGAGCTGAAGGGAGTCCCCGAGGAAGTCGGCCAGATCCTGGATTTCGCCCTCTTGGTAGTAGTGGGCGAGGATGACGGCGTTTCGTTCGGTGCGGAGACGCTCGATCTCCGCTTCCAAATCGAGGGAGGGGTCAATCCCTTGGTCGTCGGCGATTGGCAGAGACGCGCTCATGTTCACGGGCTCCTCGGCTCCCGCTTTGTCGCGGGCCCTAGGGGCTGTATAGCGTTGCAAGCGGGCCCGAGCAACGGGAGAAGCGCCCCAGGGGAGGGAGGGGGAGTGACCAGAGGGTGTCGCCGGCGCTAGGATCGGGAGCCCGGTTCGGCCGGGCGGCGGTCTGAGGAGGGATCAGTCATGGCAGGTCATCGTTGCAATCGCATGGGAGCAGGCTTCCGGTTCAAGCACCTCGCCTGCGGGTTGGTCGTACTCGCAGCGCTGGGTCTTCTGATTGGTTGCGCTGGCGAAGATGCGGAGGCTCCGGTCGAGGTGGCTTCGGCGCCCGTGGTCGAAGAGATCGCTCCGCCGCCGATGGTGCCGGGTAGCCTCTTCGTCCTCGAATTGAGTGAAGAACTCAGTTCCCCGCCAGTTCCCGGTTGGAGCCCCTGGCACCGTGTATTGCCTGCCTTGCCTGAGGACGACCTCCTCGGCGCGTTGAAGGCGGATGGTGCCGGGGAGGAAACCCAAGCCCAGGTTCAGGCTTGGTTGGCCGGACAAGCCGCTTCGTCTGAGGACGCCTTAGTCATCCGTTGGGAACTCAGCTGGGGTGAGGGGGGGAGTTCCGGTACAGCCCGCTTCTGGGACAGCTGTTCTCTGCCTTGTTCGGTTGCGGACCGCCTGGCCTATGCCGCAGACCAGCACCCTGCGGATCCGGTTGGTTCGCCCGAAGCCCTCTTCGGCCTGAGGCCTGGAGCCCAGTCCATGACTGTGGAGGCCAGGGACGAGGGCCTGCACCTGGTCCTCGGTAGTCGCAGCTTCGACCTGAATTGGCCTCCACAGTCATGGACTGGGCTCCAGGCCTCAGGCCTATTGAAGCTGCCGGTCCTCTCGGCCAACGGGAATGACCAGGAGGACGTCGAGGTCTCAGTCTCGCGGAGGATCTCGATGACAGTCGCCGCTCGCCGGCCCCTGGAGGTCAAGGAACTACGGGACAAGGCGCCGGGGGAGGCTGAACCGCTCC
>CAZQTQ010000365.1:0-4994 GCA_964596025.1 uncultured Rickettsiales bacterium | reverse complement strand
CTCTACATCAACAGCCCTGGCGGCGACGTGTCCGCTGGCCTGGCCATTTACGACACGATGCACTACATCCAGGCCCCCGTAGCCACCCTGTGCTCCGGTCGGGCGATGAGTATGGGCGCGGTCCTCCTCGCCGCTGGCGAGCCGGACATGCGCTCGGCGCTGCCGCACGCCAGCATCCTCATCCACCAACCCTTGGGCGGGGTGCGGGGGCAGGCCAGCGACATTGAGATCCACGCCAAAGAGATCCTTCGCCTACGCAAGGTGCTGAGCGCCATTTTGGTCAAGCACACCGGTCAGCCGGACGAACGCATCGAAAAGGACTCCGACCGGGACTTCTTTATGACGGCAGAGGAAGCCGTCGAATATGGCATCATTGACCGGATCGTCTCGAAGCGAGACGACGACTAGGAGAGCCTCCCTTGGCCAAACGCGGTTCCGACAACGCCAACCTCTGCTGCTCCTTCTGCGGAAAGAGTCAGAAAGAGGTACGCAAGCTCATCGCGGGGCCGACGGTCTACATCTGCGACGAGTGCATCGAGCTGTGCAACGACATCATCGCCGAGGAGTACGACCGCGAGGACTACTACAGCTCCCGGGGCTCCATCCCGAAGCCCAAGGAGATCAAAAACCACCTAGACGACTACGTCATCGGTCAGGAACACGCCAAGCGGGTCCTCTCGGTCGCGGTGTACAACCACTACAAGCGCATCGAGGCCCACCAGACGGTGCACGACGACGTGGAGCTGCAGAAGAGCAACATCCTGCTCCTGGGCCCCACCGGCACGGGCAAGACGCTCTTGGCCCAGACCCTGGCCAAGTTCCTCAACGTGCCGTTTACCATCGCCGACGCCACCTCCCTGACGGAGGCCGGTTACGTCGGAGAGGATGTCGAAAACATCGTGCTCTCCCTCTTCCAAGCCGCCGACTACAACGTCGAACGCTGCCAGAAGGGCATCATCTACATCGACGAAATCGACAAGATCTCGCGTAAGTCGGAGAACCCATCCATCACCCGCGACGTCAGCGGTGAGGGCGTACAGCAAGCCCTGCTCAAGCTGATCGAGGGCACCGTCGCCAACGTGCCGCCCAAGGGCGGGCGAAAGCACCCTCAACAGGACTTCCTGCAGATCGACACCACCAACATCCTCTTCATCGTGGGCGGGGCTTTCGTCGGACTGGACAAGATCATCGAGCGTCGAGTGGGCCGAAATTCACTCGGTTTTGGCGGGGCGTTGGCCAAGGCGAGCGCCAAAGAGGCCAAAGGGATCAAGGAGGCCAAGGAAGCCGACAGCCTTTTCTCTCACGTCGACAGCGACGACCTGCTGAAGTTCGGTCTCATTCCGGAGTTCATCGGCCGGGTCCCCGTCGTCGCTCACCTCGAGGCGCTGGACGAGAACGCGCTCGTCGAGATCCTCGAGAAGCCGAAGAACGCCCTCGTCAAGCAGTACAAGAAGCTGTTTGATTTCGAGAACGTAAAGCTGAAGTTTACCCAGGGAGCCCTAGCCGCCGTCGCCCGTGAGGCGGTGGATAGAAAGGCCGGGGCCCGGGGCTTGCGTGCGATCCTCGAGCGACTGATGCTGGATGTTATGTACGAAATCCCCAGCGCTGCGAACGTCAAGGAGTGCATCGTCTCGGAGGAGGTGGTGATCCAGTCTAAGCAGCCTATTCTGGTCTACGAGAACGAAGCCGAGTTGGCCTAATCGCCGCTCGCGCACCGGAGTCCATCGGCAGCAATGATCTGGAACAAATCCGAAGACGGAGGGGACGCCAGCGGCGACGTGGCCACCCTGCCGCTTCTCCCCCTCCGCGACATCGTCGTATTTCCCTACATGGTCATTCCCCTCTTTGTGGGGCGGAATCGATCGATTGCGGCCCTCCAAGAGGCGATGTCCTCCGACAAGGAGATCTTCCTCGCCGCCCAGCGGTCGGCGAAGACCAACGACCCCGCTGAGGAGGACATCTTCGACGTCGGCACCGCGGCGCTCGTGATGCAGATGCTTCGCCTGCCCGACGGCACAGTGAAGGTGCTAGTCGAGGGCAAGAAGCGAGCGCGCATTCGGCGCTTTGCCGACACCAACGACTTTTACCGGGTCGAGCTGGAAGCGCTCGAAGGCTCGGTCCAAGACAAAACGGGCATCGAAGCCTTGATGCGCAGCATCAAGGCGGCATTTGAGGCCTACGCCAAGCTCGAGAAGCGCATCCCTCCGGAGATGTTGCTGACCATCTCCAACATTTCCCAACCCGGAAAGCTCGCAGACGTGCTGGCGGCCCAGCTCACGCTGAAGCTTCCCGACAAGCAGGAACTGCTCGAGACCGGCGATCCCGGAAAGCGCATCGAGCTCCTGCTCAAGCACGTCCAGGGCGAGACCGAGATCCTCCAGGTTCAAAAGCGCATCCGCAGCCGCGTCAAGAAGCAGATGGAGAAGACGCAGCGCGAGTACTACCTCAACGAGCAGATGCAGGCCATCCAGCGGGAGTTGGGCGAGAAGGACGAGTTCAAGACCGAGATCCACGAGATCGAAGCCCGCATCGCGGAGAAGAACCTGCCTGAAGAGGTTCGGGCCCAGACCGCCAAGGAGCTGAAGAAGCTCAAGCTGATGTCGCCAATGAGCGCCGAGGCTTCAGTGGTTCGAACCTACATCGACTGGATTCTCGACCTCCCCTGGCTGGAATACAGCGAGGAGGAGTTGGACATTGAGAAGGCTGCCGAGATCCTAGACGAGGACCACTACGGGCTACGCAAGGTCAAGGAGCGCATCCTCGAATATCTCGCGGTGCAGTCCTTGGTCGAGAAGATGCAGGGGCCGGTCCTCTGCCTTGTGGGTCCACCCGGTGTGGGCAAGACCTCGCTCGCCCGCTCGGTCGCCCGCGCCACTGGACGACAATTCGTGCGCCTGTCCTTGGGAGGCGTCCGCGACGAGGCCGAGATTCGAGGCCACCGGCGCACCTATATCGGTGCGCTGCCCGGCAAGCTCGTTCAGAGGCTGAAGCGATGCGAGACCAACAATCCGGTCTTCCTGCTGGACGAGGTCGACAAGATGTCCTCAGACTTCCGTGGCGATCCGGCCTCCGCGCTTCTCGAGGTGTTGGATCCCGAGCAGAACGCAAACTTCAACGACCACTACCTCGATCTGGACTACGACCTCAGTCGGGTCTTCTTCATCACTACGGCCAACAGCCTCCAAGGGATCCCGATCCCGCTTCAGGACCGCATGGAGATCATCCGGCTGCCCGGCTACACCGAGATGGAGAAGCTCGCCATCGCCCGGAACTACCTGGTTCCGCGACAGATGGAAGCCAACGGACTCAGCGAAGAGCACATCGAGATCCGAAACACAGCGGTTCGCGAGATCATCCAACGCTACACCCGTGAGAGCGGAGTTCGGACGCTGGAGCGCGAGCTGGGTGCGGTCTGCCGGAAAGTCGCCCGCAAGCTCCTCGCGGATCGCGCGCTGGGCGAAGAAACCCACGCCATCATTTCGCCGCAACGGGTGCATAAGCTCTTGGGCGTGCCGAAGTTCCGTTACGGCAGCGCAGAACAAGAGGACGAGATCGGCTTCGTCAACGGCTTGGCCTGGACCCAGGTAGGTGGCGAACTCGTCCCCGTCGAGGCTGCGGTGCTGCCCGGAAAGGGCAAGCTGATCCTCACGGGGCAGTTGGGCGATGTCATGCAAGAGAGTGGCCGAGCCGCGATGTCCTACATCCGCTCGCGCTCGGCCGTCTTTGGTCTGGCCAAGGATTTCTACCAGGAGGTGGATATCCACCTCCACGTGCCGGAAATCGGCCCAGTCGACGGACCCTCGGCCGGCATCACCCTGTGCACGGCGGTGACCTCTGCCCTCCTGCGGATCCCCGTCCGACGCGATGTGGCGATGACCGGTGAGGTCACGCTGCGCGGGCGGGTCCGCCCGATTGGCGGCCTCAAAGAGAAGGTCTTGGCCGCCCATCGCGGCGGGATGGCCAAGGTGCTAATTCCCCGCGAGAACGAGAAGGACATCCCCGACATCCCAGCCCGAATTCGGCAAGCGGTCGAGCTCGTGCCCGTGGATCACATGGATGAAGTCTTGCGGGAGGCCCTGCTGCTGGAGAATCCGGACGGGCTCTTCGGGGAACTTCCGGCGGCCCATCGGCCCGAACGCCAGCTTCAGGCGCCGAGTCCCGCAGCGAACAGCTAGAACCGAGTGTGTCGGGGCCCACCGGGGGGCCCCTGACTGGAGAACGTGGTGCTGGTTCCTTGGGCGGGTAGCTCAGCTGGTAGAGCAGTGCCCTTACAAGGCACGGGTCGCAGGTTCGAGCCCTGTCCCGCCCACCACCAGCGCTCGCCCCAATGCCCGGCGCTCTTGGCGCTTGCAGCTCTATCGGCCCTGCTGTCGAGCTGCGACGAGCGGCCCCGGGAGAAGCTGGCGCTGGTGGACCACACCGCATGGAGCTGGGTGGATGCCGCAGACGACCCCTTCTCCGATCGCCCCGAGAACGTGGACTGCCCAGAGACCGAGTGGTACCCCGAACAGGTGGGCGAGGACGCCTCGCTCGCCGTCGACACAACCGGCTGCAACTACATCACCGTCGTGCAGCCCACGGGCTGGGACATCTGGGCCCAAGACACCGTGGATCTCCGGCTCTGGCACTTCAATCTCTCCGGCGCCGAAGCTGTGGCCCACGCGGCGGTGCAACTCGGCGACACCCTGCTCTGGGAAGTCGAGGAGCCCATTCCCAGTCCTGCCGACCTGCTGAACGCCAGCATCGTGATGGACGAGGGGGCTCCGGCCGAGACCCCCCTCTATTTCCACCTCCACAACCACGGCGGCAACTCCTGGAACTTCATCGAAGCTTCCACAACGCCAGCAGGTGCAACGGATTGAGGGGGCAGGGGCCTCTTGACAGGCCCCAGTGGCTGGCCTAAAAACCTTCTCCCGGTCGGCCCCGACTCGTCGAGGCATGGCCTGCAAGCGCAGCACGAACGGGGTGGTAGTTAAGTTGGTTATAACGCCGGC
>CAZQTQ010000364.1:0-5010 GCA_964596025.1 uncultured Rickettsiales bacterium | reverse complement strand
ATGGGCGCAGGCGAGTCTTCCGGAAAGGGAATGCAGGCGTCGGCCAGGCCGTCATGGACCAAGACCTCGTCGCAAGTTGCCGAGGAAGTGCTGCAGTAGACGCCTCCGAAGAGGTAGCTGAACTCGCCGGGGCCGTAGCCGATGTTGGCAGTATCGATGGGGAACCGGACGGTCTGGGCCTCGACCGGCGGCTCCGACTCGAAGGTAAGACCGGCGAGGCCGGCCTCAATCTGCTCGCCGAGATAGAGGCCGATGGCATCCATACGGTCGTAGCCATTCGGCATCTCGCTGAGGACCTCTGGGGCCTCGCCTTCCGGCTGCTCCGGGGCCATATCACCTCCCCAAGAGTTGAAGAGCAGCACCTGCACGGGATGGTCGAAGCGGTCCTCAATGGCCTCCTCGATGGCACCGTAGACATCCTGGCTGAGCGTCAAATCGCCGATGCCCAAAACGGTGCCGTGGATGGCATAGGCTCCCACCAGGGCTGCGAGCTGGCCCTCCTTGCGGACGGCGACCAGCGGAAGTGCATCGTTGGTGTAGTCAATGCCGTCCTCGCAGCGCCGGTCGTTGTGGGCATCCGGGGCCTGAATGGTGGTGGTTGCCAGCTCGGCGGGGCTCTGGTCTTCGAGCGCGGCCACCACCGCGTCGGCCGCGGCGTCGACGAGCCGGGCGTAAAACTCGGGCAGAAAGTCGTCGGCGATCAGCCGAAACAGGCCCCCCTGGATAAAGCGACCTGGACCCGAGTGCGTGTGTGTCGCACCAAAGACCAGTCCGTCGCTGAGATCCACGCCCGTCCTCGCCTGGACGCTGTCAACCACGGCGTCCCGAAGCTGCTGGATGGTGGCCACCATGTCCGAGCGCAGGAAGACGACGCGGAAGCCGTCGCCTCGGGACAAAGACACCGCCCGAAACTCGGGGTGGCCGTGGATTCGGCTCGTCGCGGGGTAGAGGTCGGCAAAGGGGCTGGGAGGTGAGGAAACGCCAATTCCGCTGAAGCCCGCGGTGCCGATGCCCAAGGGCGCCGGCATGCGGGCCGTGCCCACGCCCGCCTCGAAGGGGCCGGGCTGAGGGATCGCTGGCTCCTCTTCCTCGCAACCGGCCAGTACGGGGAGGACTAGGGCCGCCAGCAGCACCAGGCGGCGAAGGCCCGTCACTCGGCGGTCTCACCGGCCGGGGCATCGGCCCCCGCCTCGACTTCAGGGGCCTTTGCCTCGCCGCCTGAGGTTGGTTTCTCTCCCCCCGGCACTGCCGAGTCACCCTCCGAGTCCGGGGCTGCGCTGTCGTCATCTGAGGCTGCGCCCTCTGCCTCCGGCCCTGCGGAGTCCCCTTCTGGGTCCGGCGACGCGCTGTCGCCATCGGGATCGGCTGCTTCCTCCGCTGCCGGCGTGGGGCCCGCGTCCGCCGCAGCTTCTGCCAGCGCCTTCAGGTTGGCGAGACCCTCCTCGAACTCCGCACCCAACCGACTGTCCATCACCAGGCCAATCCAGCGATAGAGGGGGTTGTCCCCCAAGTCGCCGGAGTTGTTCCACTTGACCACCAGATCCTCGCTTCCTTCGGTGGGATGAAAGGCGAGGGCCCCCTGCGACTCGAACTGCCCGTTGTTGAAACTCAAGGTGTAGGACACTCCGCGTTCGGCGGACAGGTCGATGACGGTCAGGCGGCCCGTCCCCATCTTGGGTCCTGTCCAGGAGTAGCTCGAGCCCGCCTCCATGGACGGCCCCTCGAACAAGAACTTCACATCGGGATCCTGCTCCTTTGTCCAGGCGGTCCATTCTGGCCAGGTCCTCAGATCCCCCGCAATCCCAACAACCACCGAAGGCGGCGCCTTGATCGCGATGCTTCGCTCCACAAAGTAGGTGCTGGGCAGGAAGAAGCTGGCCCCGACGAACAGGACCAACAGCACGACCAACCCACCAAGTAGCTTCTTCACCATGACCGCATCCCCTCGGATTCCGCCGCAGCGGCCGCACATCGTCCCATGGCCCGGAGGCGGAAACAACGGGCCGGACCCATCCGCGCTATCGTCGCTCCGCGAGGAAGAGCGTTATGGCCCGCAGAACGACACCTGGCCCTCAGTCTGACGCCGCTGCAGAAGCCCCGGCCGGGGCTTGGATCCAGTCGCCAGCATGGGACTGCGCCTTTGTCTTGGGCACCCCCCTGCTCTGCCTCGCCGTCGTGGCGGCGGCCCCTGCGTCGCTCTCCTCCCTGGACCTCTGGCTCTTCGTCATGGCCTTTGGCGCCATGGGCCACCACTTCCCTGGCTTCCTGCGCGCCTACACTGACCCCGCTCTCTTTGCCCGCTTCCGCCTGCGCTTCTTGCTCGCGCCGCCGCTAGTCTTCGGCACCGTCTTTGCCTTTGCGCACTACGATCTCCACGGCATGGTCCTGGTGGTCGCCCTCTGGGGCCTGTGGCACGGGATGATGCAGCACTTCGGTTTCATGCGGATCTACGACGCCAAGGTCGGCGCCCGCAACCCCAAGACCGCCCGCTGGGACTGGTGGATGTGCCTCGCCTGGTTTGGCGGCTTTGTCGCGTGGAACCCTGGGCGTCTGCATGGGGTGCTGGACGGTCTCTACCGTTCGGGCCTGCCCCTTCTGCCAGCGTCCTCGGTCCAGGCCCTCCCCTGGACTCTGGGCTTCGTCGTAGCAGCGACCACGGCCGGCTACCTTCGCCACCTCCAAAGCCCCCAACAGGAGGACAAACGTAGAAACCCGATAAAACTCGTCCTCTTGTTTGGAGTTTTGCTCTTCCTCGCCCTCGATTTTCTTGCCTTTGATGACCTTTTGCTTGGTCTCGTTGCATGGGAGCTTTATCACGATATTCAGTATTTGGCTGTCGTCTGGATATACAACCAAAAGCGAGCTTCACAAGGATCATCCGGATGGGCACTTCGTTGGTTATTTGGACCCGGTCTTGTGCGGATCCTCCTATACATTGGGCTCTGCCTGCTGTGGGGGGGGTCCGGGCTTGTGTTCGCCGAGGGCGCCTGGGGACAGCAGATCTTGGCGGCCCTGCTGAGCACCTCTGCGCTCTTGCATTTCTACTACGACGGCTTCATCTGGAAGGTCCGGGAGGCCAGCACCAGCCAGGTGCTGGGCCTAACGGGGGGCAAAGCTGCGGGCCCTGGCCAAGGACTCGCCCGCTTGCATGCGGCCGGTGCCTTGGCTGCCGTAGCTGCACTGTTGCTGGGCGGGGTGGCCCTGGGCCCCGCCGCGGAGCGGGAGCGCCTGGGGGCCTTGGCCCTGAGCTTTCCCGGCTCCGCAACCGCACAGCTGGACCTCGCGGTCCACCTCCGCGGCCAAGGCAAGTTCCAACAAGCCAAGACCCTCTTCGTGGACACCATCCGCCTCGATCCCAACTGCGCCCGCGCCCACAACGAACTGGGGATCCTCCTCAACGCGGCGGGGGACATCGACGAAGCGGCCCGACTCTTTGGGACGGCGCGGGACTCCAACCCAGCCTACGCCCCACCGTGGAGCAACCTGGCGATGACCGCTCTTCGCCAGGGCCACCCCGCTGCCGGTCAGACGGCCGCCCGCCGAGCGCTCGAGAGAGATCCGAGCTTGGCCGAAGCCCACAACAACCTGGGCGTGGCGCTGGCGCTCAGCGGCGACCCCTCAGCCGCCGAAGCGGCCCTGCGTCGGGCGCAGGCCCTTGAGCCCGGGGGAAGCGAGGCGGCGGACAACCTCCAGGCCCTGGCCCGGGCCAAGGTCCAAGGCATCATCGATCCCGGCTACCGTTTGGCGCCCGCCGCCGACCTCCGACCCCAAGGCGTCCCCGCCGGGGCGCTGTGCCCCAACCACACGAACAAGCCGCGGCTAAGCGCCATCCCGGGGGCACGTCCCTCCTGGACCGAACCCGCCGGCTGATCCCGATGTCGGGCTCCACCAACCTCGGACTGTCCGAGCGCATCGGCACCCGCGAGGTCTTCGGCCTAGCCTGGCCGATCATCGTCTCGATGCTGTCGTTCACGCTGAACTTCGTCATCGATTCGCTCTACGTCGCCCGCCTGGGCACCGCGGCACTCGGGGCCGTGGGCCTCGCGTCCGCCGCTTCCTTCGGGGTACTGAGCTTCCCCATCGGCTTGCTGCGCGGGGCCAAGATCGTGGTCGCCCAGAGCACCGGCGCGGCAGACGAAGTCACAGTCCACCGCACCCTGTGGCACATCCTGTGGATGGTGGCCGGCCTGGGGCTGGTCACCGCAAGCTTCGCCGCGCTCGCGGGACCGCTCTTTGCCTTCCTCGGCGGCAGCGAAGAGGTCCAGAGCCTCGGCAGCAGCTACTTCGTCGTCCGCGCCCTCGGCTCGGGCGCGACCTTCGCGTCGATCGGGATCAAGGCCTGGTTCGAGGGCCGGGGCGACACCAAGACCCCTATGCGGGCAAGCATCCTCGCCAACGCCAGCAACATCGTGCTGGACCCCTTCCTCATCTACGGCTGGGCCGGATTGCCGGCTCTGGGACTTCAAGGCGCGGCGATCGCCACGGTTATCGCCAACCTCGTCTCCGTCCTCTACTTGGTGGGTCCGGTGCGCAAATCCCTCGACCCAACGGTGCCCAGGACCATCAGCCGGCAGCTCATGACCCGTGCCCTCAGCCTCGGCGCCCCCGTCGGCCTACGCCAGATTCTCGAGGTCGGAGCCTGGGTGCTGTTCATGGGGCTCTTGTCGCGAGTGTCCGAGGTGCACCTTGCGGCCCACACCACCGTGGCCCGCATCCTCTCCGTCAGCTTCCTCCCCGCCTTCGCGATCAGCGAGGCCGGAGGCATCCTAGTGGGGCAGAGCCTCGGCGCGGGGCGTCCTGCATTGGCTCGACAGTCGTTCCGGGCGTCGTGCCGCCTGGCCATGCTGTTTACCGCGATCATGGCGGTACTCTTCGTTGGCGCTCCGAACCTCCTGCTCTTCCCCTTCGGCCTGAGCCCCGAGGTCGAGGAACTCTGCCGTACGCTCCTGGTGATCGGTGCCCTCTTCCAGTTCATCGACTCGGTCACGGTCACGAGCCAGGGAGCGCTTA
>CAZQTQ010000363.1:0-5011 GCA_964596025.1 uncultured Rickettsiales bacterium | reverse complement strand
ACCTTCAGGGGCCGGGTTGTTCGACGGCCCCATCGTCATGCGGAAGGACTATGGAAGTGGAAGTGGAAGTTCAGTTTGGCCTGAAGCGCAGTGCCCTGCCTGAGGAGCTGCTCGGGCTCTTCGATGGGAGAGTGGCGTTGCCCAAGGGGACGGTGAGCGTTCCAAGCATCCCCCAACGCTCCATCCTGCTGACCTTTGCGGGCTTTGGCCTTGGGCTCCTTGTCGCGGGCCTCCTGTCCCTTCAGTCCTACTTTTTCTACGATCCCGAGACCGCCCAGGATTCGCAGGGAACCTACTTCGTTCTCGCCTGCGTCCTCCTCTCCTGTGCACTCCTAGTCATGCGTCCCACCGTTGTCCTCTGGAAGTCCCGAGCTGCGGCCCTTGCTGGGGACCTTCGTTACGGCCTGATCTTGACCCCGAGCGCGCTCTTGTACTTCAAGGACAACAACAAGGTCGACTGGCTACCATCAGACTGCGTAACTGGCGTTCGTAAGACCGTCGTGAAGATGGGTGGCGTAGGCCATTACTTCCGAGTCGATGTCATCTACCAGGACCGTGCGGGCGAGCTTCACTTCACGGAGTACACCGAAGGTAGCTTCGCGGTGGAGTTCGAAGAACTTCAGCAGGCGATCTATGACTGGGCCGGCCCGGACAAGAAGCTGGAGGACTCCCAGTCCGGTTGACTGCAGGGCTTGGGGCGAGGCGAAGACCTAAGTGGCCATGAGGTCCTGGAGCTCGCTCCGTACCAAGGCGAGCTCGGAGGGGTCCAGGTTTTCTTCCAGGCCTTGCACGACCAACAAGGCGCTCTGCAGATCACCCCGGGCTGCTTCAGGCCGACCCATCATGCGGTGGGCGCGGGACCGGAGCACGAGGGCCTGCAGGAGCAACTCGGTCGTCTCGCCGTCTGTCGTGCGGACCAAGGCCTCCGCTCGCTCGAGTGCAGCCTCTGGCTGCTCCAGGAGGAGCAGCAGGTTGCCAGCGAGGGCCAGAGAGCGGTTCAGAAGTTCGGTGTCGTCCGAGATGGTCGCGTAGTCTTCGGCCGCTTCGATTGCAGCGAGAGCCCGCTGGCTGCCGCCATCAAAGAGGCACCACAGCCTAGCCATCGAGAGCTTGATCCGAGCACAGGCTTGGGCTTGGCCCAGCTCGTCGAGCGTGAGACCTACTCGGTCCAGTTCGGCTAGAGCCCCCAGGAAGTTGTCGTCCTCGACAAGGAGGAGAGCAGTCTGCAGGCCAAAGAGCGCGGTCTGGAGCTGCTTTTGGACTGGACTCGGGGGGCTCATTGCCGCTTAGGCGGCCCTTCACGGGCCATCTTTTCTTCGGCCCAGAGGCGGTAGCCGGCCTTGGCTTTCTCGACCTCGTCGTCTCCCCAGCGTCTCCGAAGAGAGTCCAACACCAGTACGACCTGCTTGGCCATTTCCGGTCCGAAGTAGGCCTCTAGGGTGGACTTGCAGGTCAGGAGCACCTCGATGACCCCCACCCGATTGCTCAGTCCTTCTCGGGCTTCGGCGATGAGCATGCAGGCGAAGACGTAGAGCACGGGGCTGGGCGCAGCCAGCGCGGCAGCCTCTCCTTCCAGGGCCTTCTGCTCGCCCTGTTCGTGGCGGCCTGCTTGGAGGTGCTCGGATGCTTCCTGCAAGAGGACTAGGCCTGCCAGCTGTTCGTCGCCCAGGGCTTGGGCGTCGGCCAGCAACTCAGAAAAGGGCTCGATGTCTTTCTTGCCGGCGAGGGCGTAGGTCTGAACCGCTCGTCGCTCCACCCGGACGGTTAGCCTGAGCTCCTCGTCTCCCACTCGGTTTGCGGCGTCGAGGGACTTGTCGTAGTCCGACAAGGCGTCGTTCATGCGGCCACGGGCCATCTTGAGGGAGCCCCGGTGGCGGTAGACATCGACCAGCCCTCGGTCGAGCTGAATGGCCTCCAGGCGTTGGATCATCCGGGTGACTTCGGATTCGGCCGCTGGAAGCTTGTTGTCGCTGGCTAGGATCTCGGCCAGGCGCTTGCGGGACTTCATCTCTTGGACGAGGTCCTTGGCGTCGGTGGCGAGCTGGATGCTCTTGCGCAGGAGCTCCTGCTGGGTCTTGGCCGGGGCCCCGAGGACGGACTGGACCAGTGCTTCGCCGAAACGAGACTTGGCCTCACCGTTGCTGTTCTTGGCTCGCTGGAAGAGTGAGGTGGCCTCGGCCATGCTGGCCAGGGCCTTCTGGGCTTTGCCGCCTTGGAGCTCTGCGCCCGAGCGCCGGGCCAGAAGGTCCGCCGCGCCGCTCAGATCGTTGGCCTTCCGACAGGCCGCCAGTCTACGCTCGAGCTCTTCGAGGTCGTCGTTTGAGTTGGTCACAAGGGGGACTGGGCGGGGCCGCTCCTGAAGGGACCCCGCTACTCCTGGTCCTTGAGCTCGGGGTTCTTGGCAAGGATGTCCTCGACGAAGGTGAATTGACTGCCGAGAGCCTCGAGGCCTTTCTCCCGCTTCGCCTTGTGATCGGTGACCCAACCGACCATTTGGCCGACGGCGTCGTCGTATTTCTTCGTAGTGGTTGCCTTGCGCTTCTTAATGTCGGCGAGGGAAGCCGTAGCCTGGTCCTTGGTTTGCTTGAGGAAGTCCACGCCTGACTGAGCTGAGAGCTTGTCCTTGTCGAAGGTTCCCTGCAGTCCTTGTAGGGCCTGGTCTTGCTGTTTGGTTTCGTCCTTGGCCCCTTTGGTCGCGCCCTTCCATTCCTTGGCTTTCGCCACGCCCTTTTCGGCTTCTTTGTGGCTGGCTTCGCTTCCTTCGGTCCCCTTCTTGCCACCCGATCCGATGCCTTTGGCTCCCTTTTTTGCGCCGCCAGTGCTGCCGACGACCTTCGAGGGGACGATGCCGAGCAGCTCGCCAAGCTTGCTGGCGAAGCCCCCGCCCTTCGAATCCGCCTTTGCACTCTCACTCTTGCCTTTGGAGGCCTCTCCCTTTGCTTTGCTGCTGTGCCCTTCGAATTCATCCTGGTTCTCCAACTTGGTATCAAGTTGGGCTTCATTCTCAGCCGCCGCTTTCCGATTGGCCTCGGCCAGCTTGTTCACGACGTCCAGCGCAGTCATCTGTTCTGCGCCTTCCTTTTCCATCTTGATCATCTCTTGCTGTTGGAACTCGATCTTGCGCTCTTCCTTGTCGAGCTCGTCAAAAGCGTCTCGACTTCCGTCGACCAGCCCGATGGTCTCTTTGCTGGGAGGGGCGGGGAGGTTGCTCTGAATCGCTTTGAACAGGTTATCGAGCTTCGCCTGGTTTTCGTCCTTGCTGCCCCCGGCGAGCTGCCCTTCCCAGTCCATCTTTTTGTCATCGAGCGTCTTTTCCCAAAGACCGAGCGGGCCCCCTGCTCTCTCCTTTTCAGGGGCCTTGTCTCCCTCCTTGGCATAGACCTCGTCGACTTCTTTCGCCCCCTTGTTGCCCTCACCGGTTTGCTCGTCCAGCGCCACCAATACAACGTCGTTGAGCTTGTCGAGCCCGAGGTTGTCTAGGAAGGCGACCAGGTCCCCGGTACGTCCGCCTCCGGACTCGCCCCAGGCGTCGCCGGTTCGGTTCCCCTCCTTGTCGTGGTTGTAACTGCCTGCCTCGCGGAGCGGATCCCGGGCCTCCTTCTTGGCCCCGCTGACCTTCTTCTTTCGCTTCTTCTCGGCCTCCGCGTCTTTCTTCTTACGTTTGCTCTTCGCCTTGGCGTCGTAGTCGTCGGCCGTCTCGTGAGTCTCCTCGTTCTTCTCCTGGCTCTCCTCGAGGTCCTCCTCTGCATCCTCTTCCTTGTCGCGCGCCTTCTTGGCCTTGGCCTCTGCCTTCTCAACCTCTTTCTTTGCCTTCTTCTTGGCTGCCTTCCTGTCCGCCTTTTCGCTTTCGTAGTCGGTTTCGATCGTCTCGATGTCGCCATCAAGCGATTTGACCCGGCTGTCCATCGCTGCTGCGGCGTCGTCGTACTTCTGTGCGCGGTCTCGGAACTCTTTGGCGCTCGCGTCGAGATTGTCTGCTGCCTTCAGATTTCCGGGGTCCTCGGTAGCCCGCAAGGCCTTGGCCGTAGACGTATCAGCGTCGGCCTGATTTCTAAGGCTCTTGGCCGACTTTCGGCTCTGACCTGCGGTCTCTCTCAGGGCCGTCTGTTCGGTCTTGATGTCAGAGACAGCCTGGTTCTTCGATTTCTTGCTCGGTTTGGGGGGCAGTTTTCTCAGCTTGGCATTGGCTGCCTTGAGGTCGGCCTCGGCGGTCGTCAGCGCAGCCTGTTTCTGCTTGTGGTCGGTCTTAGCCGCCGCCAGCAGTTCGTCGGACCGCTGTCTGCGCTTGTCGCTCTCAGCAATGACCTCGGCTTCCTTCCCCTTGGCCTTGCTCTTCTTCTTCGCCTCCTCGCCTTCGGCTTGTGCCTTCTCCTTCTTGTACTCCTCGTAGTCCGCTTTGGCTTTGTCGTACTCCTCCTTGGCGGTCCCCTTCCAGTCGCTCTTCTGGTAGGTCTCCCACTTCTCCTTGACTCCGCCACCGTCCAGGTTGTCCCCGTATTCCCCGGTGACCGCGGAAAGAATCTTCCACCCTTTGCCGATCTTGCCCTCGCCACCACTGGGGGTCTTCCCGCCCGTGGCCTTGGGCTTGGGTGCCTTTGGGCCTTTGAGGATGTTTCCGGTGGCCTTGAAGTTGCCCTTTGCTTTGTTGGCGAAGGCGTCGCCAGCGTTGGCCGCGTAGTCCGCAGTAAAGGCCTTGGTGTTCTCCTTGAGGCGACTGGTTTGATGGAGGACCTCCGCTGGATCCGAAGGTCCAAGGGCCACTTTTGCTGCTCGGAGCAGCATGACGAGCAGCTTTGCGAGGGTCAGGATGACCCCGAAGCAGGCCGTAATGATGGTCAGACTCTTGGCAGCGGAGGCGCACCACGCCACGAAGGGGATGAGGAACGGGAAGAAAAAGCTCGCGATGAAGCCGGCGGCAGCCACGATCCACAGGATGTTGGAGATGGTACCGATCGTGTTGTTGACGGCCTCGAGAAGGGCCACAACGCCTTCAAGGATGTCGACCGAATCG
>CAZQTQ010000362.1:2438-5034 GCA_964596025.1 uncultured Rickettsiales bacterium | reverse complement strand
GCCCGCAGCGCGATCTTCCGCTCGCCGTCCGCGTCCTCTTCGGTCGCGATGAGCTGCCGGCAGGCGCTGCGGTAGGTGTCGTACTGGGCGTTCCCGCCCTCCTCGGTGCTGGTCGAGGTGAAGGAGTCTTTGCACTCGCTGACCTCGGCCTCTCCGAAGTTCAGGTTGCAGTCTTGCCAGTAGTTGGCCATCTCCTCACAGAGCGCCTGGCAGTCGTTGTTGCAGCCTGCGCTCAGGCAGCACAGCACGAGCAAACACAGGGTGGACAGGATTCGCAGGGCCGGGACCATCGCCTTCCTCTTCTCTAGCTGCCACCCTCGGAGCCGGAGCCCGAAGATGCGTTCGCCGGTGGGCTGCAAGCCGGGTCCTGCCAATTGCAGCAGGCGGCTTGGGCCTCGCTGTCGTTGCCATCGCGGAGAGCATTGAGGGTTTGCACCCGCTCGCTGCATTCCGCTAAGGCCGCACTCGTCACCTGGCTTTCTTGGTAGTCAGCCAGGCAACGGATTCGCTCGTCGTCCGAGTCCAGTTCCCCGCAGAAGTCCCGCCGGTAGTCGTACCAGGCGGTGCAGAGGTCGCGGCACTCGTTCCCACAGCCGATGGACAGCAGGACTACTCCCATGAGAACCGCCACCGATCCGAGCTTTGAGCTCGAAACCCAGGGGAGGTCGCTGCGGGCCAGCTGTCCGAACAACCGCCGCATCGTGGCACGCAGCCCGGGGCCGGTCAACTGCAAGCAGTGCGGTGGACTGGACGCTCGGGCCTTCCCCAGCAACAATTCCCTGGAGTCATGGCCTCTTCCCCCTCCAAGGGCTTCAGAAACTGCGGTGTGCTCCAGATCGAGCCGACCGACTTCTGCAACCTGACCTGCCCCATGTGCCACCCCCAGCAGGGCTTTCGTCCCACGCTGCACGGGGATCTGCTCAAGGGCTACATGGACACGGAGCTCTTCTTTCGGATCATCGATGGAATCGAGGCCAGCAAGGTTCGCTTCGACCACATCATCTTTCAGTGGCTCGGAGATCCCAGCCTCCACCCCGAGCTCTTCTCCATGCTCGGCTACGCCCTCGACCGCATCTCGGATCGGGCGGACTACTTCCGGATCGACACCAACGCCATTCTCCTGACCCCCGACCGCATCGACGAGCTGATCGCCGCCTATGCCCGCCATCCCCTGGTGCCGGTGTTGATGGTGTTCAGCCTGGATGCAATCAGTCGAGAGACCTACCGCAAGGCCAAGGGCCGCGACTACTTCGAGGTCGTGATGGACAACATCAGCAGCTTCCTCGCCCGGAGGGGGGAGTTGGACTTCGAGAGCATCAACCTGAACGCGGAGTTCCAGTTCGTTCTTCAGGACTGCAACCACCAGGAGGCGAAGGCTTTTGTCGAACACTGGGACCGGGTCTGCTCTGAGGGACGCAACGGGGTCGGCTACAACGACGTCATGATCAAGCGCCTGAGCGTGGGCACGGGTGGGGAGAGGCAGCGCAGCGCCGATCGCCTCTATGCGGAGACGATTCAACGGTTTGAGCTGGAGCCTTTTGAAAAGGAACACCTCCATTTGAAGCTGTGGATGGAGCGTGCTTGGGACGAACACGACGATCCGGGGGCCACGTCCGCCGATCTGGACCTTGGGGAGACGGGGCTGGCTTCCCCGACCTGGGTGACCTGATGGCAAAGAAGCCCAAAGGTGCACGTGGCTCCAAGCTGCTCCGGGTGTTGAAGGCCGAGGAGGCTGGGGCTGAGGCCCTGCCTCCGCAGCTGGACCGCAAGCCTTGCCCCGGGCTGTGGAAGACGCCAGTGATCCGATGGGATGGCGAGCTCATGGCTTGCTGCGCCGATGTCGACGGCGAGCTGGCCGTCGGCAACCTCCGCGACGGCACCTTTGACGATCTCTGGTTCGGGGAGCGGATGACCGCCTACCGGTTGCTCCACATCGAGGGCCGCTTCGAGGTCATGCCCAAGTGCTGGCACTGCGGTGGGATCAACTTCTACAAGATGGAGTCCGAGGAGATTCTGGCCTACCTGAGAGAGGTCGACCGCGACGACCTCTGGCCCGTCTATCGGGAGCGCCTTGGCCTGGCAGAGGCCTAGCCGTCCTCGTCCTCCTCGTCCTCCTCGGACGGCTCCACGTCTTCCTTTTTCGTCACGATTCGCAGGGTCCCAACCGCCTCATCGCGCTGGTACTGAGTCTTTTCCAGCTCCTGGGTCTTCTTCTTGTTGTCGATGCGTAGGGACTCGACCTCGTGGCAGACCTCTTCCAGTTCGCCCTTGAGGCCGGCCAGCTGGTTTCGTTCCTCTTGGACCTGCTCGAGCTCCCGACTCTTCTTTACGTTGTCGGCCTCAAGAGCCTTTGCTTGGACGACGCTTTGATCCAGCTCCACGCGCAGTGAACTCAGCTCTTGGTCGAGTTTGCCCTGAAGGCCGCTTAGCTCCAGGTTCTTGGCCAGCACTTCGCTCCGCTCTCCTTGGAGCTCTTCCAGCTCTTTGCTCTTCTTTTTGCTGTCGGCCTGAAGGGCCTTGACCTCGTGGAGGGCCTCCTCAAGTTCGCCCTTGAGGCCGGCCAGCTGGTTTCGTTCCTCTTGGACCTGCTCGAGCT
>CAZQTQ010000362.1:1856-2338 GCA_964596025.1 uncultured Rickettsiales bacterium | reverse complement strand
GGCCGGCCAGCTGGTTTCGTTCCTCTTGGACCTGCTCGAGCTCCCGACTCTTCTTGGTGTTGTCGGTTTCAAGGGCCTTTGCTTGGATGCCGCTCTGATCCAGTTCCACGCGCAGTGAACTCAGCTCCTCGTCGAGCTTGCCCTGAAGGCTGCTTAGCTCCTGGTTCTTGGTCAGCACCTCGCTCCGCTGTGCTTGGAGCTCTTCCAGCTCTTGGCTCTTCTTTTCGCTGTCGGCCTGTAGGGCTTCGACCTTGTGAAGGACCTCCTCCAGTTCGCCCTTGAGGCCGGCCAGCTGGTTTCGTTCCTCTTGGACCTGCTCGAGCTCCCGACTCTTCTTCTTGTTGTCGGCTTCGAGGGCCTTTGCTTGGATTGCGCTTTGGTCCAGTTCCAGGCGCAGCGAACTCAGCTCTTGGTCGAGCTCGTCCTGATGGCTGCCTAGCTCCTGGTTCTTGGTCAGCACTTCGCTCCGCTGTACTTGGAGC
>CAZQTQ010000362.1:0-1756 GCA_964596025.1 uncultured Rickettsiales bacterium | reverse complement strand
TCTTCCAGCTCTTGGCTCTTCTTCTTGTTGTCGGCTTTGAGGGCCTTTGCTCCGGCCTGGCTTTGGTCCAAGTCAAGGCGCAACGAACTCAGCTCTTGGTCGAGTTCGTCCTGGTGGCTGCTTAGCTCCTGGTTCTTGGTCAGCACTTCGCTCCGCTGTACTTGGAGCTCTTCCAGCTCTTGGCTCTTCTTCTTGTTGTCGGCTTTGAGGGCCTTTGCTCCGGTTTGGCTCTTTTCCAGCTCGAGGCGTAGCGAACTCAGCTCCTGCTCGAGCTCGGTCCGGAGGCTGCCGATTTCCTGGTCCTTGGCCAGGGTCTCGTCCCGCTGTGCCTGGACCCTATCCAGCTCTTGGCTCTTCTTGCGGGTGTCGGTCTTGGCTGCATCCAGCTCGGTCCGGCTCTCGTCCAACATTCCGCGCAGCGTGACGAGTTCCTGATCTTTACTCGCGACTTCGAGGCCGAGGCTGCTGAGCTGGCCGTCGAGCTTGTCGCGCATCGAGTCCCGGTGGGTCTGGACGTCCCGGATCTCGTTTTCCTTCTTCTGCAGCTCCTTGAGAAGGACCCGTCCCTCGTACTCGACGCGCCCGAGCCGCTCCCGTAGGACCTCTAACGAGGAGTCCAGGCTCACCTGTGTGTTGGTGGCCGAGGTCTGCGCCTCTTCGAGTTCCCGCTCCTTCTTCGCCAGCTCCCGGAGCAGTTCCTGGTGCTGGTACTCGGCCTCGCGCAGGCGATCATTGAGTTCTTCTGCCTTGGCCCGCTGATCCTCCAGGTCTCGCCCCTGGGTGCGCAGCGTCTCTTCGGCCTCAGTCATCTTCTGGCGGACGTCTCGCAGGAGGAGCCGTTCCTTTTCGCCGGTCTCCAGCGCCAACTCAGCGCGACTCTGTTGCTTGTCGAGCCGTGCCGCAGTCTCCTCCATTTCGCGATTCTTCTTGCCGATGTCCTTGCGCAGGCGTCTCAGATCTTCTTCGGCGCCTCGCAGTCGGTCCTCTAGGGCCTTGCGTTCGTTTTCGAGTTCGATGCTCTCGGCGTCGCGGCTGACGTACTTGGTCTCGAGGTTCTTGTTCTCACTCTTGAGCTGTTTGACCGAACCCTTGAGCTTCTTGACCTCCCGCTGCATCCGCTTGAGGGCAGAGTCCTTCTTCTCGACGTCCAGGGCGCGGCGCTCCAGCTCGGCTGTCAGCTCCCCAGCCTCCCGAAGAGCGTCGTCTTGGGCTTCGTGGAGGTATTTGAGGGTGCTGTTCTTGAAGCGACTCACCTCCGAGATCGAGCCGCTCAGCCGATCGACCGAGCCGAGCAAGACGCTCAGGCGCTTGTTGAGACCTTGGATCTCGTCGGTCTTCTTTCCCAGGTCGCCGTCGAGGTGTTCGACTCGATTCCTGAGCCGCTTGTTCTCCTCGTGCTCCCCCCACAGCCTCCCTTGAGTGGACGCCATCCGGCCGATGACGGTGGCGCCGTGATTGCGCCGAACCGGTTTCTTTGCGAACTCGACCAGCGGTTGGGTTGTTGCGTTCCAGAAGAAGCGGTCCTTGGCGAGGCGCTGTGCGGCCTCGGCGGCTTTCGCGATGATCTGGGGCTCGGCCACGAGCTCGGCTACCAGCTCCTGCAGGGCGGCGTGGTCCCCGGGCTCGATGCACCAACCGGCACCGTATTCCTCGAGGGCGGGGGAAAGCACCTGCCGTGGGGCGGTGATGATCGGCAATCCGCAGCGGAGGTAGTCAATTTGCCGAAAGCTCAGGTTCAGGTCTCGTTCCGGGTTGG
>CAZQTQ010000361.1:0-5060 GCA_964596025.1 uncultured Rickettsiales bacterium | reverse complement strand
GGTGATCCAGACCATGTCTCAAAGCGCCCCGCTCCGTACCCACAGCCAAACCGCCCTGCTCGTCGCCGGCCTGCGGGCCCGCGCCACCAAGCGCGAGGAGCCCATCTGCCAGGACCCGTGGGCGGCCCAGCTCGCCGGAGAACTTGGAATGAGCCTGGCCGAACGCCATACCCAGGTCTACGCCGCTGCCGAGCTCTGGCTCGCGGTGCGAACCGCATGGATCGATCGCCGCGTCGAGGCCCTGGTGGGCGGAGAAAGCCGCAATCAGGTCGTCCTGCTGGGGGCCGGTCTCGACACCCGAGCCGCTCGGCTCAGCCGCCCCGGAGTTCGCTGGTTTGAGGTCGACCACCCCACCAGCCAAGCCCTGAAGCTCAGTCGCCTGGATGGCCTGGACGGCTACCCCCGTGAGGCGTCCACCTACGTTCGCTGCGACTTCGAAGACGACGACTTCCTCGACCGCCTCTGCGACGCGGGCTTCCGCGCTGAGCACCCGGCGCTCTTCCTCTGGGAGGGGGTCACTCCCTACCTGAGCGAAGAGGCCATCCGCGCGACCGCCGGGCGCATCGCTGAGCGCTGCCACGGGCAGACCGTCCTGCTCTTCGACCACCTCGAAGAGAAGCTCGTCGCAGGACGCAGCAAAGAGGACTCGGATCAGGCCCTGGTGGGCCTCGTCGAAGAGCTGGGCGAGCCGTTCCGTTTCGGGATCAACGATCCCCTCCCCCTCCTCGTCGAGGCGGGCTTCGCCCAGGTGCGTCAGACCAGCTTCGACGAGATCGCCCTGACCTTGACCGGTACCTACGACCGAGAGCGGCTGTTCCGCTTCCAGCACGTAGTCGAAGCGAGCCGCGAGCCCGTGCAGACCAGCTGGTAGGGGGCGCCCCGAGGCGGCCCGGGGCGGGCAAGACGCCGGCCACAGCCGATCGCCGGCAAGCCCGCAGTCGACCTCAAGAAGCGGCATGGTGGCCATAGAGGGAGGCGATCGTCTCCGCAAAGTTCTCGGCGACTACGTTTCGCCGGATCTTGAGCGTCGGGGTAAGCGTCCCCGCCTCGATCGAGAAGTCCTCGGACAGGAGCGCATGGCTCTTGATTTGCTCGAAGCGCGCGAGCCGTTCGTTGGCCCGCTCGACGGCCCGCTCGATCTTGGCCACAACGTGGGGGTGTTTGGGGAGTTCAGTCTCGGTAACCCCCAGTTCTTCTGCGACCCGTGGAGTCTCGCGCTCGTCGAGCGTGATGAGGGCGACGACATACTTCTCCCGATCCCCGTGGACATAGACCTGCCCCACAAGCGGCTCCTCCTTGATGAAGGCCTCCAGGCGCGCTGGCGCCACGTACTTGCCGCCCGCCGTCTTCAGCAGGTTCTTCTTCCGGTCGGTGATGCGCAGCCAACCCTCGGCGTCGACCACACCGATGTCACCGGTGCGGAGGTAGCCCTCCGAGTCAAAGGCCGCTTCGTTCACTTCAGGCAGGTTTAGGTAGCCCTTGAAGACCGTCGGCCCACGCAGGAGGATTTCCCCATCCTCGGCCAGCTTGTACTCCACCCCCGGGAGGGCCTTGCCCACGGTGCCGAGCCGGATTTCGTCGACGGTGTTGGCAAAGGAGATGGCCGTGGCTTCGGACATGCCGTAGACCTCGATGATCCGCATTCCGACCCCGGTAAAGAACTCGAGGATCTCCAAATTGATGGGGGCAGAGCCGGTCACAAATCCACGGACTCGGCCGCCGAAGACGGCGCGGATCTTCTTGTAGATGAGCCTGTCGGCCAGTGGCAACATCAGCCGGTCGAGCGAGGACAGAGGCGGCCCACCGGTCAGGGCTCGTCCGTTGCGCTGGGCCAGCCCCTTGGCCCAGGCAAAGATGGCCTGCCGCCGGGGATTGGCCTTGGCGACCTCCTCATGGATGCGGCCGTACATCTTCTCGAAGATGCGCGGGACGGCCCCGAACCACGTCGGCCGGATCTCCTGCAGGTCATCGAGGACGGTCTCGTAGCTGCGGCAATAGGCGGTCCTGAGACCGATGTTGATCCGGCCATAGAAGCCCGGAACATGCTCGGCGACGTGCGCCATGGGCAAGAAGCTGAGCGTGATGTCCTCGGGTGTGATCTCCTCGACGAGCAGATCACCGGCCCGCAAGGAAGCGAGAACGTTGTCGTGGGTCAGCGGGACCCCCTTGGGCTGACCCGTCGTGCCGCTGGTGTAGACGATGAGGGCGACGTCGTCTTTGGTGATCGCCCCCACCCGCTCGTCGACCAAGTCCGGGCTCGCGCCCAGAAGGGACCGACCCCGCTCGGCTAAAGAATCCACCGTGTGCAGGCCCGGCGCGCCCTCAGGCTCGTAGTCCCAGACCACCAGGTGCTTCAGACTTTCGACGCGATCCAGCATGGGCAAGATGCGGGCGGTGTCGGCCTCTCCCTGCACAAAGGCCACCGAGGCCTTGCAGTCGTTCAAGATGTACTCGATCTGGTCGTCCAAGAGGTTCGGGTAGATCCCGACGCTCTGCCCACCCAGCTGGACGATGGCCAGATCCGCAAGGCACCAGCCCGGGCAGCACTCACCCAGAATTGCCCCAGAGGCGCCATGTACAAAGCCCAGATCGGCCAAGCCCACGGTCAAGGCGTCTACCTCGTCGGCGAAGCCCCCCCAGGTCGTGGCGCTCCAGCCACCGTTCTCGCGGATCCGGAACATCTCCTGACCCCCGTCTCGGGAGACCCGACCGCGGTACATCTGGGCCACGGTGTCACTCTCTCTTGCCAACAAGTACATGGTCTCTTCTCCAATAGCCGTGTGCGTTCAGACCCGCGGCCCGTCCCATCCAGGGGACCTCGTTCGGTCCCTAGGCGGGAACAAAGCGGTGAAAGTGAAGGCCCTCGCAGACCTCGATGACCTCGATCCGCACCGTCTGACCGATGGAGAGGTCCTTCATGCTGCCCTCGATCGGCCCCAAGACGAGCCCTACGTCCGGCAGCTCGACCACCCCGACGACCGAAGGAGCGGCAAAGCGCAGCCCGCGACTGTTGGTGGTAAAGGCATAGAGTTCTCCCGTCTCGGGCAGAGGCACCCACTCGGTTTGATCCGAGAAGCAGGTGGGGCAATGGGCCCGCGGCGGAAAGGCGATGTGGCCGCAAGCGGAGCATTGGGTGGCCGAAGGGCCGAAGCCGCTCTCGAGGCGCTGGTAATAGCCCTTCACCCCCTCGTGTCCGAAGATCTTGGTGGCCATACGGGTGAAGTCGTCGAGTGGGTTGCCGCTCATCTCCCGGTCCTCAAGCTTCCATCACTGCAACGACGGAGCCGTTCATCATTCCGTGCTCGGCGTGCACCAGGCCAACTTGCGCGTCCGCAGCCTGAATTCCCGGTGCCTCACCCCGCAACTGGCGCACGACCTCGGCCACCTCGTAGAGCGGCGTGGCCCCTGCGGGGTGGCCAAAGCTCAGCCGGCCCCCGGTGGGGTTGATCAACACATCCCCACCCTCGGTGCTCCGCCCCGCCTTGACGTAGGCTGCGGCCTCTCCCTTCGGGCAGAAGCCCAGATCCTCGTAGAGCATCAACTCGGTGGCCCCGAAGACCCCATAGACCTCGGCCACATCGACGTCTTCTGCGCTGCGACTGGCCTCGCCAAAGGCCTGGGCGGCCGCCTCGCGTACCGAGCGGAAGGAGGTGATTGACCCCTTTTGGGGAATGAAGTGGCTGGGGTCGTGGAACTCGCCCCACCCCGTGACCCGCACGCTCGGACGCCCGCTGCCCGCGGCCACATCATCAGCGGCCACCACGACCGCAGAGGCTCCGGTCGACACGCCAGCTGCCTGGTTGAGCCGAATGGGGGGCGAGAGCATCTTGCTTCCCAGCACCTCGGCCAGGGTGATCGGATCGCGAAACTGGGCGAGGGGATGGTGGGCAGCGTGCCCGCGCAGGATGACCGAGACCTCCGCGATGTCCTCGTCGCTGAGGCCAAACTCGTGCATGTAGCGCTGGGCCGACATGGCATAGACCGGAATGGGGGCACCCATCCCGAGCATGCCGTTGACTCCGCCCCACAGGCCCATGGCGGTGAAGGTCACCATCTTCACGAAGGCCTCGAAGTGGGCGGTGTCGACGAGCGGGCGGGTGTCTTGTGCGACGACGAGCGCCACCTTGACCCGGCCCAAGGCGACCGCGTCCATCGCGGCACGCAGCGCGAGCAGAGCGGTGATGCCGCCGTTCTCACACATCATCAACGAGCGGGTATCGCGTCCTAAGAACTCGCCCAAGTTGGCGGCCCACATCATCCAGGACTCGCCCGACAGGGCGGCCGGGGTCACGAACAGGCCATCCACCTGGTCCGGCTGGAGGCCGGCGTCGTCGAGCGCGTCGCGGGAGACCCGGGCGGCGAGGTCCAGGAGAGAGGACCCACCGAGATCCCGGGTGACCGGCGTCGTGCCGACCCCCGCTAGGACGGGAACAGTCATGATTCGAACCCCTCTCCGGTGTCGCGGGTGAGCGCCCTGCAGCCGAAACGGCTAGTCCTCGAAGGACTCGGGCAAGGGGGTCGCATCGATGAACTCACCGATGACCTTCCGGCGCAGAGCCAGAATCAGGGGCGTGACCCTCTCTACGCCGTTGCGAGCCAACCGGAGGACCTCTTGGGGATCGCCGCCGTCGCCGGTGCGCTGAAGAAAAATGCCCACCTCCTTGTGGAGCAGGTCGCGCAGGGCATCTAGATAGATGACTGCGTCCTCGGGAACGAAGCCGGCGTCGGAAGTAAACCCGGCCTCAGCGAGGCTGGCGAGGGACTCCACCACGTCCACGTCGGGCGGGCTGAACAGCCGGCGGCCGCGGGAGTTCTTGCCGGTGATGAGCCCCAGCTTCTCGATCTTGCGGAGCTCGTCGAGGGAGAAGCCCGTCCGCTCGGCGAGCTGGGTGATCGAAAGGGCCTCCCGTGGGCGATCAGGATTGAGAGGAGAGACGTGGGCCCGCGTTGCCTCCACATCGAGCAGCTGCTGCAAGCGCCGGAGGCCTTCGTCGTCCGAAGCGTCAGCCAGCAGGGTCTTGACGTCGGCCAAGGATCGGCGGGAATGGTGCTGCAGTCCC
>CAZQTQ010000360.1:3332-5097 GCA_964596025.1 uncultured Rickettsiales bacterium | reverse complement strand
TGGACGCGTTCGCCGCCTTGTGGGGCAGCTAGGCTTGCCTGATTCAGTCCGAGGATTGGAGAGGAGCGACCTTCTTAGGGCCCTGAAAGCGGATAAGAAGGTGGTAGGTACTCGACTTTCTTGGGTATTATTGGGAGCAGACGGCGAAGCTCAGCTTGTTGATCGTCCCCTGGACGAGGCGGCGGCTTGGCTTACTGTCTTGGAGGCGGAGGGTGTTCTGCCGGGCTTAGGAGCTGGATGATGCGGATGCAGGCGATGCTGGTAGTGCTGGGGATCTGGGGCCTTGTCGGGGTAGCGTGCGACGCGGGGCCATGGGACGCGCCGCCCAACTCAGAGATCGTGGACATCGAAGACATCCAGGTCTCTTGGACGGGCTGTTCCATCGATCAGACCACGGGCGAACTCCAAAACCCCGGCTGTGAACAGAGTCCGCCGGTGATATTCCGTCTCGACGCGTTGGTTCGCAACGAGACCACTCTGTCCCCCTTGAACAACATCCGCATTTGGTACACCTCGGGCTACAAGAACATTTACCTGTTGCCGCAGGAAGTACTGGAGGCTGTGACGACGCCTGAGAGCCCGCGCTGGGCGGACGTGGCCGGGGATGGGGAGATTTTTGCCGAGTTCGCCGGCACCTTTGAGGGCGACTACCGTCCGACCTACTACGAGGGCTGGACCGACAACCAGGGTGTGTCCACGGTCTGGATCTGGATTGATTCGATGCCCCTGGACGAGACCGGCAAGGCCAAGGAGTCGGGCATCATCGTTTCTATTGGTGCCGAGACCGAAATCGTCTCGCTGACCGCTGCTGGCTGAGGCTCAGACCCCCCGGGGCCCGTTCCTGCGTCTGAAATGCCTAGTATCTTGGTCCTACATGGACCGAACCTGAACCTGCTCGGCACGCGGGAACCCGCCGTCTACGGCTCCGCGACCTTGGACGAGGTCAATCTACAGATTGAGGCGCACGCCGCGCTTCGGAAGGTGCAGGTTCGCTGCATCCAGAGCAACCACGAAGGGGTACTCGTCGACGCGCTGCAGGAGGCGGGCCGAGGTACAGCCGACGCTGTCGTGTTGAACGCGGGTGGCTTTACGCACAGCTCGGTCGCCATTCGAGACGCCGTTGTCGCTTGCGGCTTGCCTGTGATAGAAGTCCACCTCTCCAACGTGGCGGCACGAGAATCGTTTCGTCATACGTCGATTCTGGCCTCGGCAGTGGTGGGTCAGATCGCGGGGTTCGGGGTCGATTCCTACCTCCTCGGGTTGGATGCGGCCGTGGCCACCCTGAACAAGGCAGCCGGTACAGGATCCGGCAGAGGCTAGGGGCAGAATGACTGCGAAGAAGACCCAAGAGATCCAGGCCTTGATCGACTTGATCGAGGGCACCGACATCTTCGAACTTGAGTACGAGGACGAAGGCATGCGTGTGCGCATCGCACGGGGCCCCTCAATGGCGCTGTCCCAGACCTCGCCGTCGCTCGTTGCCGCCGCGGCCCCGGTTGCCGCAGGTGCTGCGCCTGCTGCTGCAAGTGCAGGTCCGACTGGCCACGTCATCCCCTCACCGTTTGTAGGCACCTTCTACCGGGCTCCGTCGCCAGACGATGCACCGTTCACCGAGGTTGGGCAGCAGGTCAGCAAGGGGCAGACCCTGTGCATCGTTGAGGCCATGAAGCTTATGAACGAGATTGAGGCTGACGTCAGCGGGACGGTCAAAGCGATTCTGGTCGAAAACGCCCAGACGGTGGAGTTCGACCAAGAACTCTTCGTC
>CAZQTQ010000360.1:0-3322 GCA_964596025.1 uncultured Rickettsiales bacterium | reverse complement strand
CTCGAGGGCTCCGACTGATGTTCAAGAAGGTCCTCATCGCCAACCGGGGAGAGATCGCCCTGCGAATCGTCCGGGCGTGCAAGGAACTCGCCATCGAGACGGTCACGGTGCACTCGACCGCCGATGCCCACTCGCTGCACGTACGCTTTTCCGACCAGAGCATCTGCATCGGCCCCCCCCAGGCCCGGGACTCCTACCTCAATCTGCACTCGCTGATGTCCGCGATCGAGGTAAGCGGAGCCGAAGCGGTGCATCCGGGCTACGGCTTCTTGGCGGAAAATGCCGAGTTTGCCGAGGACTGCGCCAAGGCAGGCGTGGCCTTCATCGGCCCGACGCCCGAGCAGATCAGAACCATGGGCGACAAGGCCACCGCCAAAGCCACGGTGCGGGCAGCCGGCATCCCCCTTGTGCCCGGCTCCGAGGGCATCTTGCCGACGGCGGACGAAGCACGCGAGGTGGCCGCTTCCATCGGCTACCCCGTCCTCCTCAAGGCCAGCGCAGGGGGCGGCGGCAAGGGCATGAAGATCGCCCGGACGCCCGACGAACTGGAGAATGCCTTCCGGCTCGCCTCAGCCGAGGCGCTGTCCTGCTTTGGCAACGGCGAGCTCTACCTCGAGAAGCTGATCGAAAAGCCCCGCCACATCGAAGTGCAGATTCTCGGCGATCAGTACGGCAACGTCGTGCACTTGGGCGAGCGGGAGTGTTCCCTGCAGCGCCGGCACCAAAAGGTCTTGGAAGAGGCCCCCTCTCCATTGGTAGATGAGGACATGCGCCGCTTCCTGGGCGAGGCCGCCGTCGGCGCGGCGAAGTCCATTGGCTACAGCTCTGCCGGCACGGTCGAGTTCCTGGCCGACAAGGACAAGAACTTCTATTTCATCGAGATGAACACGCGCATCCAGGTCGAGCACCCGGTCACCGAGATGATCACCGGCATCGACCTGGTCAAGCAGATGATTCGCTCGGCCGCTGGCGAGCCCCTGCCCTTTGCTCAAGACGACATCCAGTTCCATGGGCATGCGATCGAGTGCCGGATCAACGCCGAGGACCCGGTCACCTTTGCACCCTGTCCCGGCACGATCACCGGCTACCACGAGCCGGGCGGCTACGGGGTTCGGGTGGATTCGTGGGTGCACGACCGTGCCCAGATCCTCCCCTTCTACGATTCCCTGCTCGGCAAGCTCATCGTCTGGGGCGAAGATCGCAGTGACGCCATCGCCCGCATGCGCTGGGCCCTGGCCGAGTACGTAGTTGAAGGAATCAAGACCACGGTGCCCTTCCACCTCAGGGTCTTGAACCACCCCGACTTTGTGTCTGGGAACCTCGACACCGGCTTCATCGACCGCGCCTTTCCTGGGGACTGAGGCTCCGCCCCAGCTGGTGTACACTCACCGCTCACGGACGACCGTGGGGGTTCCTTGGCGATCAACAAAGCCCGCACACTGGCCCAGGCCCAGAAGTACCTGCAGCGCAACAACATCGATCGTGCGCTGAAGGAGCTGGAGAAGATCGTCCGGGCCGATCCGAAGGATCTTAGGGCCCGCCAGAAGATCGCGGAGGTGCTGGCCCGACAGGGCCGAAACACCGAGGCGATGAAGGAATTTCAGGTCGTCGCCGATACCTACGAGCGCGACGGCTTCTATCCGAAGGCTGCAGCCATCTACAAACAGATGCTGCGGATCGATCCCGACCAGATGGAGCTCCACCTGGCCGTTGGCGAGATCTATCAGCACTTGGCACTGCTCTCTGATGCGATGGACCACTTCAACATCGTTGCCGAGCACTTCGAGGCGAACGGGACAACCAAGGAGCGGACCCAGATCTACAAGCGGCTCATTTCGCTCCACCCGGAGAGCGTCGACTACACCGCCAAGCTCTCGGAGATCTACCACAAGGAGGCGGACCCCCAGGGTGCCGTAGACGTCTGGCGCCACCTAGCGGCGACGTTGAAGGATCGTGGGATCTCGGAGCCCCTGGCGGAGGTCTACGAGAATCTCGTGCGGCTCTCCCCCGAGGACACGGTTCTCGCCCGCAAGCTGGCCGACATTTACCTCGATCGCGGGGAGCCGCAGCGGGCCCTCTCCAAGCTCCAGGCCTGCTTCAAGCAGGACAACCAAGACACAGAGACCCTCAACCTCTTGGCGGACTGCTTTGTGGACTTGGGGGAGAAGCCCAAGGCCATAGCCGTTCTCAAGGAGCTGGCTCGGATCTACGACGATCTGGGCTACGAGGACTTCCGCAACCAGGTCTTCGACCGGATCGCCGAGATCAGCCCCACCGAGGGCTCGGAGTTGTCGGTGGACAGCCGCCTCGACCAGCTCGACGATCATGGACTGCTCGCCGGCATACAGCTGAAGGAGGAGTTGGCTGAGGATCTGGGCCGGCTGGTGGTGGAGGGCGAAATCCTCCTCGAATACGGCCTCTACCAACGGGCCGAGACGCACTACCGTAAGGCTGCAGCGAGCCACCCCGGCGTGTTTGCATTTCAGCGGGGCCTGGCCCTCTTGCTTGCGCAAGCAGAACCCGGAGAGGATCTGCTCAAGTGCTTCGATACGCTCTACGAAATCGCCATGTCGAAGAACGCTCACCGAGTCGCGCACGCCGCACTCAAGCGGATGATTGATGTCGGCCCCGAGGACCCCGAGCGGTCCCGACGCCTGGCGGAGTTCGAAGAGGCCATGGGCGAGTTCGTGACCGAGGAACAAGCCATCCCCGAAGTCTCAGCCGTCGATGAACTGGGGTACGACCTGGACTTGGACCAGGCTTTGGACGACGGTCTGATGGCCGAGCTGGAGATTGCTTCCTTCGACGAGGTGGACCGCGCCGATCTCGAAGGGGTCAAGACTCTGGCTGACGGTCTCGACGCCTTGGACGATGACGAAGAGGACGAGGTCAACGAGGTGGCCCCAGCGGAAGCGGAGCCAGCTCCCGTGGCCGAGGAGGCTGCGGGCGACGACCTGGACGTCGATGATTTGCTGGCTGGGCTGGGTACCGACGACGAGGACGGCGACGAAGACGATGGCCTGGACTTCGACTTCGACGATGCGGCCATCGAACAGCTGGCGGCCGAACTCGACGGTGATTTGGTCGAGGTCTTCGACTCCGGGAAGGGCGGTGCGGGGGACCTGGCGGGAGATTCCGCGGCGGAAGCCGAGCCCAAAGCGGAGGCTAAGGCCGCGCCTGGTCCGGAAGCGAAGGCGGATGGCGTAGGTGAGGTGGACGACGATCTCTTTGGACTGGGCGATCTTGACGACATCATTGGGATCGACGACATCGATGATGTGGGGACCTCTTCGGCCTACGAGCTCGGTCGGTCCTACTTGGC
>CAZQTQ010000359.1:0-5112 GCA_964596025.1 uncultured Rickettsiales bacterium | reverse complement strand
CGAACGGGAGACGGGGTGGTCAAGGTGGCGTTGCAGTCAGGTGCCGAGGCTGCCGAGGTGGAGGCTGAGCTTCGGGGCATAGCCAGCGGTGCGGGCGGAGGCACGGGTGAGACCTCAACTCTTCGGCGTTGGCTACAACCTGTCGGAGAGGGGGTCGGCACCTCTACAGTGCGTCGGCGGGCCCCGGGCCGCGACGAGGGAGTGGGAACTGCAACCCTGGGTCGGCGTCCGGCCCCAGGGAAGGACGATGCCGGCACAGACCGGCGATGAGGATGGAGGCTAGGCAATGAGCGACACTCCCAAGAAGCCCGAGCCCAAGGAGGCTGTGGCCAGCGAGGAGCCAGCCACGGATGCGGCGTCTGACGACCGCTCCACTGACGAGGCTTGGTCTGAGCCGGACTTCGACTTTCAAGCCGAACTCGAAGCCATCGTCGAAGGAGCCGCAGGGCTCTTTGGCAGCCTCAAGGACGTCTTCGCCAAGAGTCGGGACGAGGTCGTGCGCAGCGCCCAACTAGGCAAGGTACGCATAGACGCCTTCCAATTGCAGAGGGATCGGGAGCATCTGCTCCAGCGCCTTGGAGAGGAGGCCTTCGTCCTCATCGCGGGCGGGGATCTCAGCCACCCTGCCTTGGAGAAGGCCTTCCAGAAGATCCAAGCCTTGGACGCAGAGGTGGAGGCCTGCCAAATGGAAATCGAGCAGATGGAGGCCGAGCTAGACCTCGGCCCCGAAACCGAGGCGGCAAATGAGCCGCCACAGACATCTGAGAAGACGGACTGAAACGGGCCCACCTCCTGCCTTGACAAGCAGGGGGCCGTTTTTTACATTCCGCGCGCTGCGGACGTGGCCCGACCTCATCCGCACTCGACAATCGACTCTCCGCCTGGCCTTCGGGCCGGCCGAACCCAGAGACACGGGGCCATAGCTCAGCTGGGAGAGCGCGTGACTGGCAGTCACGAGGTCAGGGGTTCGATCCCCCTTGGCTCCACCATTTTGTTTGAGGCCGCGCTCCTTCGGGGGTGCGGCCTCTCCTATTGGCGCCTGCTAGGCTGATCCTGCGGCGTGCTGTTCCCGACCCTCGACTATCTGCTGTTCCTGCCGCTTTCGGTTGTCCTTTACTGGGCCGCACCGCAGCGACACCGCCTCCTCGTCTTGGCCCTGGCTTCCGGCGTCTTCTACGCCTCCTGGCGCTTGGCCTATCTTCCCTTGCTGCTCGGGGTGGCCACCGTCGCCTGGTGGGGCGGTTCCTGGGTCGCCGGGCGCAGCCAGCGTGGCCGGTCCAGGAGGGGCCCCCTCCTCGTAGTCCTGGTTCTCCTACTGGCCCCGCTCATCGTCTTTAAGTACTGGAATTGGCTGAGTACCGACTTTGAAGTCTTCGCCCAGAGTCTTGGATTGGGCATCGATCTCCCGCAACTCCAGCTGCCTCTGCCGATTGGCATCTCCTTTTTTACCTTCCAGGCCCTGGCCTACGTCATCGATTGCGGCCGAAGCGGCGAGTCCGAGCGCAGTCCCCTGCGCTTCGGCGTCTTTCTTGCCTTCTTTCCCCAGCTCATCGCTGGCCCGATCGTGCGAAGGCACCAGCTCTTGCCCCAGCTTTACGGGCTACGGCGCCTCGCTTCCGGGCACGTGGGGGAGGGGATCTTCCGGATTGGGCGGGGCCTGGCCAAGAAGGTCCTCTTTGCCGATGTCATCCGCCTCGGGATTGTCGACCCAATCTTTGCTGAACCCACCCGCTTCACCAGCTTGGAGTTGCTCATCGGACTCTATGCCTACACGCTCCAGATCTACTACGACTTCTCTGGCTATACCGACATCGCCATCGGCTCGGCTCGGCTCTTCGGTCTGGAGCTGCCCGAGAATTTCCGACGCCCCTACAAAGCCACTTCAGTGGCTGGCTTCTGGCGCCGGTGGCACATCACGCTCAGTAATTGGGTCCGCGACTACATCTACTACGTACTCGGCGGCGCCCGAATGGCCCGCAAGTGGCGCATCTACAGCAACATCATGGTCACCTTGCTCGTAATTGGAGTTTGGCACGGGGCCTCTTGGAACTTTGTGGTCTATGGCCTGCTGCACGGCAGCGCGGTGGCCATCAATCGCTTCATCCGTGCACGGACAGGGCGAAGGCCGGATGAGCCGCTTCCAAACGCCTGGGCCTGGCTCTGGCGCTTCCTTCTGACCTTCCACTTCGTGGTCCTGGCGCGGATCCTCTTCCGCGCTCCCGACTTCGGAGTGTCTTGGGACTACGTCGAGGGCCTGCTGGAGATGACGGGATCGATGCCCCGATTCTCTCACATCGCGTGGGCCTTCTTCGTCCTTGGCTACGTCATCCACTTCTCGCCGGATTCCTGGCAAACCAAGGCGCAGGCCTGGTTCCGGGGGCAGAGCCCGATCCTGTGGGCGCTCTGCGCCGCCGTGCTGGCACTGCTCTGCACCGTCCTGGGAACCGGCGAGCAGCTGAGCTTCATCTACTATCAATTCTAGGGGGGTTCCGGTGGACGAACGGCAAGAACACAAGACGGAGCTGCAGCGCTTCGGGCTCTTTGTGTTCGTCGCAGTCCTCTTGGCTCTCTACCCCTACGCTCGCCCGGAGTGGAGGAGCTACCGCCCCTGGTTCGAAGGGGAGCCACTGCCCCTCCTTGGGCTGCTCGCGCCCGGAAGCTCCGTCGTGGAAACCTCGCGGGGTGAGGTGGAGGCCCTCGCCCAGGTCGAGGAAGAGCCCGAAGAGCAGCTCGACCCACGCACCGCACATCTTCCCCGTAGACCACCAGCCCACCGAACGCCCCTGGACTCCTGGAACCAAGGCCAACTCGAACACTTCTTCCAGGAGCTGCACAGGCTCGAGGTAGGCGAAGAGAGCGGCGTGGTCCGGGTGCTTCACTGGGGCGACTCGACGATCGCGGCAGACGGAATCACCGGTCAGGTGCGCCGACGTTTCCAGAAGCGCTTTGGTGACGGAGGTCCAGGCTTCCTCGCCATCCAAGTGGATCGGCGTTGGGGCTACCGCCCCGGGATTCTCCGGACCTCTGACGGCGACTGGCGCTCCATGACCATCACCTTCGCGGGGGCCGAACTGCCCCGTTATGGGCTAGCAGGAACCCTGAGCTTGGCCGAAGAATCCTCGACCGCGGTCCTTGGCGGTCCGAAGAGCGGAGGCCAGCGGCAGAAGCTGCACAGCTTCGACCTCCACTATGCCGCCCATCCGGGAGGGGGCAGCCTCGACATGAGGGCCGACGGGGGAACGCCGGTGACCGTGGAAACGGCGAGCAAGGCCCCCGAAGACCGCTTCCGACGGCTCGAGGTCTTGGGCGGAGCCCGAACCCTCTCGCTCGAAACCGCCGGCGACGGCGAAGTCCAGCTGTATGGCCTAGCCTTGGAGACACGGGGCCCCGGTGTGACCTGGGAGAGCCTCGGTGTAGCGGGGGCGTCGATTGGGTCCTTCCTGGTCAACCAGGAACGGGCCCACCTGAAGGCCCAGGTCACACGCCGCGCTCCGGCGCTGGTCGTCTACCAGACGGGCGGCAACGAGCTGACCTACCCGGGGCTCCACAGGGGGGACGGGGAAATCTATGAGCAGAGCTACCGCGAGGTCATGATGCGCCTCCGAGCTGGAGCACCGAAGGCCTCTTGCCTCGTCGTGGGGCCCCTAGACCAGGGCGTCAGGGACCGTGGGCGAGTCCTCAGCAAACCGGAACTCGACCGGATGGTTCGGGTGCAACAACGGGCCGCCAATTCCTTGGGATGTGCCTTCTGGGACGCCCGGCACGCCATGGGCGGTTCGGGGGGCTTCGCCCGTTGGTTGGCCTATGACCCGCCCTACGCTTGGGCCGATCTCATGCACCTCACCCTGGACGGTCTGGACATCGTGGGTGACTGCCTGGCTGACGCGTTGCTCGACGCATACCGGCAGTGGGGAGAGGCAAGGGCTGCGCTGGTGGAGCCGCCCAAGCCAGACGCCGCTCCCTAAACGGAGGCTGCTGCGGACCTCGTCGCCGCAACAACTTGTCCAAAAGGCCGCAAAGGCGGCGCAGCTTGCATGCGTATGGTTCCGCCTGATGATCAGTCCGGATCCCGAGAAGCAACTCCCGGATCGCCGGCCCCTCCTGGGTCTGGCGGTGTCGACCTCGCTTGTTTGCACCCTGCTCCTCGGCGCTCCCGCAGCCCAGGCCGAAGGGAGCCTTCCACAGGGCACGTTTGTCGACGAAGCACTCGTCATCGACCTCACCGATTCCGGCTTCGACTTCCTCTTGCAGCCCATCGTCGACGCCCTCCCCGACGAAATCGTCGTGGGCAGCACGCCACCGGAGGAGCTGGTGGACCTCTGGATCTGTAGCGAGACCTCCTGGATGGAGAACCTGCAGGTCTCGATCGACCTCCAGGTCGCCGATCTTCAGAGCCACTCGGACCAGCTTCGACTGACGCTCGAAGCGGACGTCACCGTCAACAGCGCGTCCGATCCAGGCTGGCTGGTCCTCAACGGCTGCATCAACGACAACTGCAGCCTGTGGGTGGATCCCGCTCGGATCGACGTCATTGTCCCGATGCAGTTTTCCCTAGCTACCCGTCCCGACGGTCAGCCCTACGTAGATCTGGAGTTTGGAGAGGTCGTCCAGACCCTAGGTGATGCGATCACGGCCAGCATGAACCTCGGGGCCTGCGACCTCACCAGCATCAACGCCTTCCTCTTCGAGTACCTCGGCGTAAACCTCTTCGAGTCGATGGTCGATGACATGGTTGCCGACATCGATGTCCGGCTAGAAGAGGCCCTTCTGGAGGTCGAAGAAGCGGTCGAGTCGGCCTTTGACGGCCTCTGGTTGGAGGGGTCGGCCGAGCTGGCCGGAGCGCCCCTGAACTACATCCTCGAGCCGAGCGCTGTCGAACACGGCCCCTACGGGATCCGACTGACGATGGGTGGATCCGTCCAATCGGGACACGCGCCCTGCGTCGAGGGGCTGGACCCCGGGGGCTCCCCCGCTACTCCGACCGAAGCACCCCCCCCGTTCCCCACGAGCTACCACCTGCGCAGCTTGGTGGGCGACGACCTCCCCAACCAAGCCCTGTACAGCCTGTGGCGTGCGGGAGCCTTCTGTTTCGAAGCCGCCTCATTGGGCGAG
>CAZQTQ010000358.1:0-5119 GCA_964596025.1 uncultured Rickettsiales bacterium | reverse complement strand
CCGCGCTCGCCGAGACCGCCCCCGAGGAGGCAGCCTTTGGAACGGCCTACTTCGAGGAGCTTCGGGCGCAGACCCTGGGCGCCCTCGATGGCGGCGACAAGGAACTCGCGACCGTCGTGCCGCTGACGCAGCCGGGGCGACGCGGCGGAGTCTGGAGGCTGGCCGCCGCCCTCGCCGCAGCTCTCGCGCTGGCCCTCTTCCTGCCCCCCGGCGAGGAATCGACCACCGGATTCCCCACCGACGGCGCACAGTTCGTCGAGTTGGAAGCCGAGGCTGCCGAGGAGGATGCAGCGATCGAAATCCTGAAAGACCTCGCTCCCGCCGAGATCGCCGCCCTCGGCCGCGACCTCGGTCGACAACTGATCGCCGATACCGCGACCTTCAACGACGAGTGGCAGGGCCGCAGCGGCTGGTCCCTTTCGGCCTTCGAGCCCGTGGAGTACGGAGGCCCCCTCTCTCCGAGCCTCTACGAGGCCTTGCCGCTCGATGTCGACGAGATCATCCATTCCGCACTGACACAGCTCTAGGAACCCCCATGACACGTCTCAAACACAGTCCTGTCCCCCTCATTACCTTCCTCACCGTCCTCCTCTTCGTTCTCTCGCCGCCCGGCCTCGCACTGGCCGAGCCTCCCCCGCACGAGGGCGCCGAGGGCCACGCGGAGGGCGAAGAGAGCCAGCGCATGAAGGAGCGAGTCCGCATGATGCGGATGTACGCCTTGACCGAGGCCCTCGAGCTGGACGAGGCGACCGCTGCCAAGCTCTTTCCCTACCTGCGCAGCGGGGACGAGACCATCCACCAACTTCACGACGAACGCCGCACGCACCGGCGCGCCCTGCACCGGATGATGAAGAGCGAGGAGGTCAACGCCAAGGCCTTGGACAAGCACATCGAAGCCCTCGAGCGCCTCGAGATCGAGCTCGCACGAGCCAAGGCAGAGCAGATCAGGGGCCTGAAGCCCATCCTCAGTCCGGAGCAGCGGCTCCGCTTCGTGGTGGTCCAAGAGCGCTTTGAACGCCGCATGCGAGGCATGCTGCGGGAGGAACAACGGCGCCGACGCTCCGCAGGGCGCGAGGGATCGGACGGCGACCACCCGCCCCGGCGTCAACCACCCCACGACCGCTAGGGCAACCTCGCCGGGTCCCTCAGGGCCGGTGAGTACGCTGGGCCGAGGTCCGGAACGATCCGGGAGCGCGCAGACGCAAGAGGAACCGGTCCTGCAGGAAGCGGGCGGGCCGGCTGCCGTGCTGGCGGGTCTCCGCCTCGAAAACGTAGCCCCGATCGGCCGCCTCGAAACGGACCCTACGCAGCCGAACGGCCGGCCGACCCGCCTCCGAGCCACCGTCCATCGTCCTCAGCAGCCCGGGGCCGAGGAAGTTGCCAGCGTGACTCTCTGGCTGACTCCGAAAGCTCCGGCCGTCCAAGAGGGGCTGCAACGGGGGGCTGATGTATTTGGCGGCGCAGCTTCGAAGGTCGACGGCCACGATCACGCCTCGGTCGTCCGTCTGGTATTCGATGCAGTGGTGGCCACGGGCCCAACCGACCCCGACCCCATAGGGGCTCTGCCGCCCCGGCTCCGAACCCATCCAGTAGGGATTTCGGCCAGCACGATCGAGGCGTGCAAAGGCCTCCTCGAGCCGCGAGCCAAGCGCCACGCCAAGAACGCTCACCTCCTCGGCGGCGTTCCGCCGGAGTACATCCGCGGCAGCCGTAGCGAGATCCTCGGGCCGCCGAACTGGCTCCCCAGGCCCCGTCTGCAAGGCCACAGCGCTGGGGCGCCCCTCGACGTTCCAGCGCAGCACGGCCTCTGGCTGGGGACCCACCACCTGAATGAAGCAATCTCGTCCTCCGCAGAGAACACGGGCCACCCGACCTTGGGCATCGGGGGCTTCAAGCACCGACTCTGCGCCACCGATTTCGAACGGCCAGGGGCGGTCGGGGTCGCGGACCAAGCCGCTGGGCTCCAGCCGGACCCAATCGGCCTCAGGAACCGTCCGCGCCAACTCCGCCCAGTGGGAGCCGTCTTCTTGCGGCCACAGGCGTTCTATCGGCTGGTCAAGTCGGTGGGTCCCAAAGGGCATAGCGTCCCTGGGCTTCCGGATGACGACGTACTCGCTGCGATATTCCTCCACCCAGTAGAGATCCCCTTCGACGCCATAGGCAGGGGCGGTGCGTCCCCGCTCTCCGACGAGGTACAGCGCAACCAAACCATCCAAGCGCAACGAAAGCAGGGCCTGGGGCTGGGTCGCGTGGGCAGGGCAGGCGAGAATCAGCTGCCCTCCCGTGGGTCCAAAGCCTGGATTTCGGCACCCCGCAGGGGAGGTCCAGAGCGCTTCGGACGAACCTGAGGCCGCCGAAGTGAGCGACCAAAGCTCGGTCCTGACCCCTTCTTTCCCGTCGCCGCTGCGCGTCACGGCCAGCCATCGGCCACCTGGGGCCATCGCCAAGCCGTCCACTCGTCCCGGCAGACGAAGGAGAGTCTCCCATCGGAGACTCGCCACCTCTCGGGCGCCACCAGCCAGTTCAGCCCTCAGGATTTGGCTGGACCCTGCGCTGCCCTCGACCGCGACCACCAAGGAGCGGGCCCCTGGTCCTCGCAGCATGGCGTCCGCAGAGGCCAAAGGCCCGGGCTGCTGCACCGAAGCACAGGCGGTCAGCCAGAGGCCGACCACCGCGAGTAGGATCTTTCTCACTACGGTATATCTTAGCCTCTAGGCTAGGGGTCAGCGGTTTGTTCGAGAGCGCCCCTGCCCCGACATCCCGAGGAGAATTCAGCCCCCGTGGCACCAAGACGCGACGATTACCGCGAGCAACGCAACCGCCACGAGGTGGATCCGCAGCGGCATGACTCCAAAGAGAGCAACTCAGCGCACGGCGCCCACCTCCTGCACACGCAAGGGGCTACGCCAGGCCACGAGACCCCCGGGGTCCAGCCGAACTACCACCGTCCCGAAGAGGCCGAAAAAGAGGTCGACCCCAAGCAAGTAGCGGCCTTTTCCCGGGAGCTCGCCGAAGCAGCGCTTGCCCAGGACGCTGCCCAGGACGAAGAGGCCCAGGCGCAGCTGGTCGCGGAGCCAGTTCAGGAAGAGCAGTCCAAGGGGATGGATCGGGAAGACGAAGTGGCGTTGGAGCCGCAGGCCGAGTTCAACCCCGGCGAAGACCGGTACAACCGGCCACAAGAGCCGAGAAAGAAGGGCCGCAAGCGCCTGGACGGAACCCCCGAGGCGGGCGATGGCGACGAGGGGGGCGGGGAGGAGACTCCGGACGACGAGGGAGTGGAAGCTACCGACGACGACGCAGGGAACACTCTTCCCGAGGAACGGGCCAAAGCAATAGGCCTCGTCGACCTGCTTAAATTCGGCGAAGAAGCCGGTTTCTTGTTGGGCTATGCGCAAGAACGTGTCGAACCCACCGTCGTCGGACTTCGTCGCAAGCACTTCGCCCTCTTGAAGACTGCGCTGGACGCCGTTGAGTCAAGCACCGGGAAGGTCTTGGTGCTCAAGGCACTCGTCGCCAGCCGCCCGCCAAGCCAGCTCGGGCCCTTCGCCCAGCTGCTCGAGGAGCTCGGCGAAGAGGCGGTCTGGGGTCGGATGGCAGAACCAGAAGGTGGAGTACAAGGAAGCCCAGCGATCCCCGCCGATTTGCCGACCATCCGGCGATGTTACGACCCCATCGTGCTGTTCGACCCCGAGTCGATCTTCCACCAGAGCTGGGCCGAGAAAGCCCAGGGAGCCCCCTGGACGATTCCCACGTGGATGGAGCGGGTCCCGGTAGCCCCCCTGGACCTCTCGATCGTGGCCTTCGATCTGGCCCTGAGCGGCGAACTCAGCGCCGCCGAAGAGGTTCGAAGCGGCGGAAGCGATGCCTTGGCGGCTGCGGTCATGGCCCACGGGCACGCCCACCCCAGCCTCGCCCGCTGGCTCCTCACCTTGAGCGCCCGAGTCCAGGACCGCAACGACCTCTTGCTTGCCCGAGCCGCCCTCCTCGAGGCCCGAAGCCAAGCCCTCCACCCGGCCTATTCGATCTAGATCGCCACCGACACCGCTTGGGCGAGAGCTCGGATGTGCTCGGGCTTGGTCCCGCAACAGCCCCCTAGGATCGTGGCTCCGGCGGCAGCCCAGCCAAGTGCAGCGGCTATGTAGGCGGCGGGGGAGTCCTCCTCACTGTAGAGCCAGCCCCCTGCGGGCTCCTCGTGACCCACGTTTGCGTAGGCTCCCACCGTCACTCCTAACTCGGCCAACTTCGGCAGGAGGGCGGCAATAATCGGGACGGGGCTGCAGTTCAGGAGAATGGCCTCTACGCCCCGCTCTACCGCCTCCCTTGCCGCGTCCACGACCTCAGCTGGCTCCATCAGGTCGCCCGAAGGCCCCAGGGTCAGCGAGAGCCATACGGGTAGCCCCGTGGCCACCGCAGCCTCCACGGCGAGCAGAGCCTCTCCCTTGTGCGGGAAGGTCTCGCAGAGGATGCCATCGGCACCAGCAGCAGCTAGGCCCCGCGCGAAGCAACCGTGTTCGGCCAGCGCGAGGTCCCGAGGCGGGCTGAGGTCGGGCCGGTAACAGTCCTCCAGCGGAGACAAGGAGCCCAGGACACGGTGGTCTGAGGGGACAGCGGACCGGGCAATGGCCAGTGCCTTCGCCGTCAGGTTCTGCCAATCCCCCTCGCGCCCCGCCTTGCGCAAGCTGTAGGGATCGGTGCGAAATGTGTTTGCCGTGTGAATGCGCGCGCCAGCCGCCGCATAGTCGGCATGGATCGCCGCGACCAGTTCTTCCGCTTCGTCCAGGGCCCGCGCCGACCACAGTGGCGGGGGCAGGGAAAGTCCACGACGAACCAGTTCCGTGCCCATGGGGCCGTCGAGTAGAGAGAGCAACTTCACCCCGAGATCCTGCCATTTCTCCCTGGGCGAGGGACTGAGACGGCCCAATTGCGTAGAATCCCGTTCGTGGCAGACATCTGGGTCAACGTTACGATCGCGGACGCGGACTTCAGCAAGGAGTACAAGGTCGATCCCGCTCGTCCATTGGTGGAGCTGGTTCAGCAGCTCTCCAAGGAGGAGGGTGTACCTCTACGGACCTCGTCGGGCCGCCCCATCGCCTGGACCGCCCGGGGCCCCGACTGGCGA
>CAZQTQ010000357.1:0-5151 GCA_964596025.1 uncultured Rickettsiales bacterium | reverse complement strand
CGGCCTCCGCCTTCGACCTCGAGGTCGCCATCTCCCAGCAAGTACTGACCCCCGCCTGGATCAGCCCCGGCACCTCGCAGTACTTCCAACTCAGCGGCGAGGTCTCCTGGTCCCCGACCATCCTCCCCTCTCACTTGAACCTAGGCGCCGGGGTAACGGCCAGCGCTTCGACCCCCGCGTCCAGCGACTCGACAGTCCTTGAGTTCCAGGCCTCGGCCCTGTCCACTGCCACCATAGGCCCACGCGACCTCAGCGTGGCCGACCCAAGCTCGGGCACTCAGAGCTTCCCCGAGGCCCTATGGGTGACTGGATGGCCGGTCTACGACCGCTGCGTCGACGCAGTCGGAGCGACCGGGCTGGCTGGCGGAGAGGCAGCCGGCTACGCCGTGGGGGCGACCAACACCCTAGGCTCCATCCCCTGCTTCCTCTGGCCGTCGGTCGGCCCGGAGTTCTTCTTTCCCTTGGATCTCAGCGCCACCAACTCCGTCACGGCAGCTGTCTTCGCGGACGACGACGCCCAGCTCTACATCCTGTCGGACTGTAACGACGCCAATTCCTGCGTGGACGAGGCCGCCATCGACGACAGCCTGGACGGGGACTGGGAGTACCTCATCGGCTGGGTGCCCCCGGCCGCCGGACGCTACTACCTGGTAGTCGACCTCTATTCCCCGCCGGCCAATCCCCTCTCCCCCTGGCCCTTTGAGCTGAACCTCAGCATCGACTGAGGCGGAAGGGGGGAGACCAACGCGAGTTCAGGCTCGTCCGCGGCAACGCCGATCCGCCACAATGCCCAGGCGCTGACTCTCCGGCACGGCGAGCGGGTACAGCCCGTCAAAACAGGCCCCGCAGCGGCTGTCGGGCGCAATCCGGTCCAGCCCGTCGACCGAAAGGAAGGTCAGAGAGTCCAGACCGAGTTCCTTGGCCCAAGTCGCCTCCAGCACCCGCTGCTGGTCCAGGCTGATCCCTCCATCACCCAGATCACCGGGCAGGTACTTCCGCGCCGCAAGCTCTTCCGGCGTGGACATGTCGATGCCGTAGAAGCACGGGTACAAGACGGGCGGGCTGTGAATTGCGAAGTGGACCTCGCGCGGGCCCTGCGCCCAGATCAAATCCAGGAGCCGGCGTACGGTGTTGCCTCGCACGATGGAGTCGTCGATCACCACCACCCGCTGCCCTTCGAACTCGGCCCGGATGAGGTTGAGCTTGAGGCGGAGTGCCGACTGGCGCCTGCCCTGGTCCCCCATAATGAAGGTGCGACCCGAGTAGCGATTCTTGATGAAGCCCTCGCGACATGGGAGCCTCAGCTCCTCGGCAAACGCGATGGCGGCAGGACGGGAGGTGTCGGGTACTGCAATCACCCGATCAGCAGAGAAGCCCTTCTCCTGCCACTCCAGGGCCAACTGGCGTCCGAGTGCGAGCCGTCGCTGGTAGACCGTCGCGCCCCCTTCGACCGAGTCCGGCCGGCTGAAGTAGATCGTCTCGAAGATGCAGGACGAAGCGCCCCGGTTGTCGATTTCGCGGCGGATGGGCTCTTGGCCTGCACGGAAAAAGACGGCCTCGCCCGGAGCCAAGTCGCCCCCCAGCTCAAAGCCCAGAGCGTCGAGCGCCACCGATTCCGAAGCGACGATCCGGGCATCACCGCGCCGCCCCCACACACCGGGACGAATCCCGTGGGGGTCACGCACCGCCACCAGGGTCGGCTCGCCATCCACCTCGAGCACAATGGCCAGAGAAAATGCGCCCTCCGCCGCTGCGAAGGTGCCCCGAAGGGCCACCACCACGTCGTCGAGGGTATGGTTGCGCCTCCTTCGGGCCATCAGCTCTTCGGCGAAGATGCACAGGACCGGTTCGAGGTCACAACTGGAGAGCAGATGCACCGACCTCTCACTCAAACGCTCCTTCATGTGGTCGTAGTTCGTCATGTTCCCGTTGTGGGCCATGATCACGCCCGGTCGCCGCTCGAAGAAAGGCTGCGCATCCACGAGGACACCCTTACCAATCGTTGGATAGCGGACGTGCCCCACCCCCGCCGTCCCAGCGAGCCGAGACAGCACATCGTCGGTAAAGACGTCCCGGACCAAGCCCAACCCCCGATGTCCCGGAAATCGGTTGCCGTCGTAGGCAAAGATTCCACAGGAATCCTGACCACGGTGCTGAACGGCCTGCATCGCAGTAGAAATCCGCCCCGCCACCGGTTCCGAATCCACCACTCCAATGAAGCCGCACATGTGGAAGCGTTATAACTGGCTCGTTCTCGGATGTCCCTGCCTCCCCAAGACCCGCTGGCCCCGCGCTTTCCCCACGCTCTGGTCGTCATGGCCAAGCGACCGGCGCCTGGGCAGTGCAAGACTCGTCTTTGCCCTCCGCTCACGCCGGAGCAAGCGGCCCGCCTATACGCCGCTTTTCTCTCCGACATTGGGCGGGAACTCGCGCTCTGGGACCGAGAGGTCGATCTCTGGGTGGCCTGGATCGACGAGGACACGGACCACGCGTCAACGGCCCCCACCCCACCCGAGTTGGAAGCCGCCTTCCCCGAGCGCTTCCGCTTCCTCGTGCAAGAAGGAGAGACCCTCGCCGAACGCATGAGGTGGACCTTCAATGCTCTGCAAGAGGCGGGCTACCAGCAGGTCGTCATGCGAAACTCGGACAGTCCTCACCTTCCCCTGCCTCTCCTCGATGACGCCTTCGACGCCTTCGCTGGCCGCCGGGGCACCATGGTCTTGGGCCCCGACCTAGAGGGCGGCTACGTCCTCATTGGGCTCGACGTGCCCCCCCGGGCCCTCTTCCCCGCCACCATGAGCACCGACAGCGTCCTGAGTGAAACCGTCGCCGCCGCCCGCGCAACGGGCTTGCACGTAAGCCAGCTCAAGCCCTTCTTGGACATCAACACCCCTGACGACCTCGCCACCTTCTGGTTGGAGTTCGGCCACCGCGCCGACATTCGCCACTGGGCCACGTGGCAGGTCGTCAACTCCGAAGACATCGCCATCCTCCTGGAGCAACTCCCGTGACTCGCTTTGCCCCCCGCCTCCTCGCCTTCGCCGTTGTCCTGCCCTTGTCGCTCGCCAGTGGCTGCATGCCCTTTGGTCTGGGCGGCACCGTCGACGGACACGACCTCCTCGTCCTCGACGTCGTCTACTACGAGATCTATGGCGACACCGACGACTTCGGCCTTCCCTTCCACGACATCGATGTGTGGCTGACACCGATGGAGGACAGCTGCGAGGCCCTGACGAGCCTTCAAGCCGACCTCACAGATCTGCGCGAACAAATCGATGCCGCTGGCCTCGACGCGACCTCCTACTGCAACGAGTGGGAGAGCTTGTTCACCGCGGCCATCGGCGGCGAGGACTTTTGGGTGGGGCAGTTCCGGCTCAAGGCGCAGCCGAGGGGGGAGTACGAAACTCCCGTGACGACCTACACCTTCAACGAGGAGAACGACGAGGTGTTGGCCGAGAGCCCCAGCTTCGACGCAGACCTGGCCTACTACACCGCCCCCACCTTTGACGCCTGCGCCGAAGAGTTCGAAGTGACGGGGACCGGGGCCTACGCACCAACGCAGTACGGCGCAGAGGGCGGAGAAGCCAGCATTTCGGCCTACGACGACGACGAGGAGATCACGATCGCCCTCCGGCCCCAGTTCCCGAACGACGGGCGCAGCGACCGGGGTGGCGCAAGCCTAGAGGGCCAGTCCACGCCTTCATTTTGCCGCGCAGCAGAGGATTGGTCTCTGGTCTTTGGTGGGGCGCCCGCGCGGCGGTAAGTCCCGCCAAGGCGGGGGCTGGCCCCCCAGAAGCTCCGCCGACGGTCCAGGCCAGCCTATCGTTCGGAGTCCAAATAGCGCAGGAAGTCCCCACCCGTGCTCAGCACCAGCGAGGTATCCCCACCCAAGGCCGACTCGTAGAGTTCCATCGTCTTTAGGAAGCGGTAGACCTTAGGGTCCTGGTTGTAGGCGGCGGCATAGACGTCCGCTGCCTCTGCATCGGACTTCCCGCGGATCGTCGTCGCCTCCTTGTAGGCCTCGGACGTAATGACGCTGAGCTGACGATCCTTGTCGCCCGAAATCCGAGCCGCCTCGCCCTGGCCCTCGGAGCGGTACTCTTCGGCGATTCGCTTCCGCTCAGAGATCATTCGAGTGTAGACCTCCCGCCGCACCTCTTCTTGGTAGTTGATGCGCTTGAAGCGGAAGTCGAGAATTTCGATACCGAGGTCCTCTGTCGAAGCCTGCGAGGCGGCCAGAACCTCGGCTGCGAGGGCAGGCCGCCCGCTGGTGATGTCGACCAGCACATCGCCAGCGACCGACGGCTGCCGGTTCGAGCTCCGAACCAACTCGATGAGGTCGTGCTTAGCGATGGCGTTCCGGGTCTCACCGTCAAGAATGTCGTCGAGGCGACTCTGCGCCCCAAGCTCATCCCGCAGACGTTGGAAGAAGAGGAGGGGGTCGTTGATTCGCCATCTCGCAGTCGTATCGACCCAAATGAAGCGCTTGTCCCTGGTCGGCACCTGGTTCGGATCGCCATCCCACTCCAAGAACCGCTTCTCGAAGCGGTTGGCCCGTTGAAGCATGGGCAACTTCATCTTCAGGCCCGGATCACTGATGGCATCGCCTACCGGCTGTCCGAACTGGGTGATGATGATCTGCTCGGTCTCGTCAACAATGTACAGACCGTCCAGCGCCACAAAGAGGGCGAAGAAGAGGACGACCAGGGCTACGACTCCGCTGAGGGCTTTCATCGCTTCCCCCCTTCCCCGGTTAGGGACAGGAGGGGCAGAACTCCCTCCAATTGCTTGTCCAGCACGACCTTCTGCTTCGCTCGTGGGTAGACCTGAGCCATGGTCTCTAAGTAGATGCGCGACCGTGTCACTTCCGGTGCCCGCTCCCAGGCCTCAAGCACGGCGCTGAAGGCTGCCGCATCGCCCTGGGCCCGGTTGACCCGGTCCGCCGCATAGCCCTGCGCTTCCTGAATCCTTTGCAGCGCCTCGCCTCGGGCCCTCGGGATGACCTGGTTGAACTCGGTCAGCGCCTCATTGATCAGCCGCTCTTTCTCCTGCTGGGCCTGGTTGACCTCATTGAACGAGGGCTTGACGGGATCGGGAGGATTCACGTCCTGCAGGACGATCTGCTCCACCCTGATGCCAGTGTCGTACTGG
>CAZQTQ010000356.1:0-5159 GCA_964596025.1 uncultured Rickettsiales bacterium | reverse complement strand
CTCGGAGCATGTGCTCTGCGTTCCGCTCGTAGCCGGGGAAGGGTCCAAACTGTTGCGCCATGCGCGCCGACTGCGCGTACGCTTCGCCGCAGAGGATGGCGGTCAGGCAGCCGCAGATGGCGCGGCCCTTTGCGCTGTCGTACGGGATGCCCATGACCATGAGCAGGGCGCCGAGGTTCGCGTAACCCAAGCCCAGGGTGCGGAACTCGTAGCTGAGCTTCGCGATGGCCTCGCTGGGGAACTGGGCCATGGTCACCGAGATTTCCAGTACCCGGGTCCAGAGGCGGATGGCGTGTTGGAAGGAGGTGAGATCGAACTCCAGCGTGTCGGTGTCGTAGAAGCGCATGAGGTTCAGCGAGGCCAGGTTGCAGGCCGTGTCGTCGAGGAACATGTACTCCGAGCAGGGGTTGCTTCCGCGGATCGGGCCGTCGTACGGGCAGGTGTGCCACTCGTTGATCGTGGTGTGGAACTGAAGCCCCGGATCGGCTGAGGCCCACGCCGCGTAGCTGATCTGCTCCCAGAGGTCTCGCGCCGGTAGCTGCTTCGCGATCCTGTTGTCGGTGCGCCGGACGAGTGCCCAGTCGCCGTCTTTTGCGACCGCGTCCATGAACGCGTTGTTGACGCGGACCGTGTTGTTCGAGTTCTGACCCGACACCGTTGCGTAGGCATCGCTGTCCCAGTCCGTGTTGAAGACTGGGAAGTCGATCTGAGTGTAGCCCTGGCGGGCGAACTGCACGGTTCGGAAGATGTAGTTGTCCGCGACGAAGGCGGCACGCGCGTTGGCGATGGCCTCACGTAGTTCGGGGTTGGCCTTTGGATCGAACCGTGCCTCACCGGCGCTTGTGTCCGAGGGGGCGCAGGCGGCGAGGATGGCGTTGAGGTGCCTTTGGTTCAGCTTGGATCCGGTGACCAGGGCAGCGACCTTTTGCTCCTCGCTTACCTTCCAGTTGATGTACTCCTCGATGTCCGGGTGGTCGACGTCGACGATGACCATCTTGGCGGCCCGCCGGGTGGTGCCGCCCGACTTGATGGCGCCGGCGGCGCGGTCGCCGATCTTCAGGAAGGACATTAGGCCTGAGGAGCGGCCGCCTCCACTGAGGGATTCCCCACCTCCACGGAGATTGGAGAAGTTGGACCCCGTGCCCGAGCCGTACTTGAAGAGCCGGGCTTCGCGCGTCCAGAGGTCCATGATTCCGCCCTCGTTCACCAGGTCGTCGTTGACGCTCTGGATGAAGCAGGCGTGGGGCTGTGGCCGCTCGTAGGCCGAGGTGCTCTTCTTGGCGGTGCCGGTCTTCTCGTCCACGTAGTGGTGGCCTTGGGGGGGGCCGTCGATGCCGTAGGCCCAGTAGAGGCCGGTGTTGAACCACTGCGGCGAGTTCGGGGCGCAGATCTGGCGAGCCATCATGCAGAGCAGTTCTTCGAAGAAGATCCGGGCTTCGTCCTCGTTGGCGAAGTGGTTGTTCTTCCAGCCCCAGTAGGTCCAGCATCCAGCGAGGCGCTCGAAGACTTGCCTGCTGTCCTGTTCGCCCGTGAAGCGCTCTGACTCGGGCAAGCCGGCCAGCGCCTTCTTGTCGGCGGTGCGCCGCTGCAACCATGTCGGCACGCCCTTCTCCGAGACACGGCGGGTCTTGGTCGGCACCCCGGCTTTCCGGAAGTACTTCTGCGCCATGATGTCGGTGGCGACTTGGGACCAGCCCTCAGGCACCAGGACGTCCTCCTGCAGGAAGACGACTGAGCCGTCGGGGTTCCGAATCTCCGACTTGCGCGGGGTAAAGGGGATGCCCTGGTAGGGCTCTTCTGCGGTGCGTGTGAATACACGGTTCATGGACTTGGATTCCTCGCGTTGTGCGCGTGCCCACTTGGAGCACGCGCGCCTCCCAGCTTGGGGGTCGCGCTCTCGTACCGGGTCGAGCGAGCCGTCGGGCCATCGACGGGCTGCCTGGACCGGGAGGCGTTCCCTACGTTCGTAATCGGTGGCGGGGGGCGGCGTCGAGTATCGACGTGCTTTCCCAGAGCTGTCACCGAGGACTCAATCGTATCGACGGCTCCGTAGACTCGTCAACCGGAAAAACACAAGATGTTGTGGTGTGAGTTGTGACCTACAACAAGATGCTGTGGTTCTAGGGTCTTCGAGTCCTTTGTCCCCAGCTGTGGATAACTTTTCCCACAATTCCACAGTCTCTGTGGACAAGTGTCGAGACAGCGTTGGTGGGTCGTTATCTATCTGGAATCAAGCAGTTCTTACCGCTTTGGGCTGGCGAACAAATTGCGAACGGAAGGCGCGGATCACCAAAGCTGGGGCGACGTGCCTTCCCCAGGGACCGGGGATCGATTACCGGGGGAGGAGCGGGTCGACGCCACAGGCCAAGAGCAGGCGGCAGACTTGGGTGAGCGGTAGGCCGATCACCGCAGTGTAATCGCCCCCCTCCATGGACTCGAACAGCGCCATGCCGAGGCTCTCGACCCGGTAGGCTCCGGCGCAGGCTTCCGGGGCGTCTCGACGCACGTATTCGGCGATCGCTTCGTCCGAGAGGGTCCGTACAGTGATGTGGTGGATGTCCAAGGCATGGTGCACCTCACCGGTCCGGCCGTCGAGCAAGACCAGCCCGGTTAGGAGGCGGTGGCTCCGTCCAGCGAGCTGCCGGAGTTGGTCACAGGCGGCCTCAAAGCTGCCAGGTTTTCCGAAGACACGATCGTCGACGGTACAGACCTGGTCGGAGCCGAGGACCAGAGCGCCTGGGACGCGCTCCGCCACTGCCCGCGCTTTGGCCTCGGAAAGAACGGCTACGAGGTCTTCGGGTGGCATCCCCCGAGCCTTCAACGGCTCCTCGTCGATCCGGGGGTCTAGCTGTTCAAAGGGGATGCCCAGGCGGCCTAGAACTTCGGCCCGCCCCTCGGAAGTAGAGGCGAGAACCAAAGGGGGACAACTCACCCCATCATCTTTCGGCTCAGGTCCTTGGTCAGATTCTTCTGGTGACTCTCCAGGGTGCCGCCGCCGATCTCCAGGAGCTTGGCATCTCGGAGGAGTCGTTCGACGGTGTATTCGGTGCAGTAGCCGTAACCGCCCAGAACCTGCATTGCGTTGTCGGCCACCTGCTTGCCGACGGGGGCGGCAAAGAGCTTCGCCGCGTCGGTTCCGATCCGGTTCCGGGAGTCCGGACCGACGCTGCGGGCCACGCTGTATACGAGCGCCCGGGCTGCTTCGGTTGCGGCGAAAGACTCGCCGATGTAGCGCTGAATCTGCCCGAAGTCGGAGATCGGTCGTCCAAAGGCCTCCCGCTCGCTGGAGTAGCGGATCATCTCCTCACAGCAGCGACCGGCGATCCCCAGGCTCTGGGCCGCCAGCGCCAGCCGTTCAATCTCGAGGTTGCGCATCATGTGGGTGATGCCCTGCCCCTCGGCGCCGAGGAGATTCCCGGCCGGGACGCGGCAGTCCTCCAGGATGAGCTCGCTCATCGTAGAGGCGCGCATGCCCATCTTCGAGATCTTCTCACCGCTGGAAAAGCCTGGGCAGCTGCGATCGACGACAAAGGCTGAGATCTCGCCATCGACCTTGGCGTAGATGAGGAAGCAGTAGCCTTCGGGCCCGTTGGTGATGAAGGTCTTGCGTCCGTTGAGGACGTAGTGGCTTCCGTCGCGCACCGCAGTGGTCGACATGCCAAGGACGTCGGTGCCGACCGATGGTTCGGTCATCCCCATGCCAGCGACCCACTCGCCAGACAGAACCCGTGGCAGGTAGTGCGCCCGCTGCGCCTCGTTGCTGCAGTAGAAGAAGTTGTTCACGAAGAGCATGGAGTGAGCGAGGTAGGCCAGGGTGAAGCCCGGGTCACTCTTGCTCATCTCTTCATGGACGATGACGGCGCCCACGGCGTCCATGCCCGCTCCTCCCGCTTCGGCGGGCACCGTAATGCCGAGAAGTCCCAGCTCGCCGACCTGCCGAAACAGATCCTGGTTGAGGAGGCCCAGTTCATCGAAACGCTCCGCTTGGGGCTCGATGTTCTCGCGGGTGAACTGGCGGACCATATCCCGCAGCATCTTGTGCTCTTCGCTGGGATGGAGGAGGTCGAAGGTGGCGGTGGTCATCGTTGGGTCTCGGAGATGGTTGGGCGAGCCAGTGTACTCAGCCCGACGAACGGTGCAAGGGGCCTGCAGTCTCGCGTAGGCGCCGACGCGGCCCCTCAGGGGTGGAGCAGGCCGCGTTTCTGAACGTGGTCGGCGATGGCCTCGCCCATGACCTGGTAGCCCGCGGCGTTGCAGTGTCCGTTGGGTGCCATGAGTTCGGACCACTGTGCGTCGGAGAACTGTGAGTCGAAGAGACCCCAGAGGTCGAGGACCTCGACGTCGCGGGTCGCGGTGTACTCCGCCAGGACCTCGCGCAGGGCGACGTGATCTTCGGATGGGCTGGGGTAGTTCAGGACCAGAAGCTGGCCGCCGATCGCCGAGGCGGCCTCAGCTACGAGGTCTAGGTCGCGGAAGAGGAGATCGAAGGGCTGATGTCCTGCCTTGACGAGGGCGCGCCACGATCGGGAACTGCCCAGCGGTCCCCAGTTCTTCCGATCCGGGGCCAACAGGTCGGCAGCTTCTCCTGCCGTCATACATCTTCGGAGAAGTCGGGCCGCAGCGTTGGCTCGTCCGGAGAGGCGGTACCACCTCCGGATCCAAGAGGGGAGGGCATCGCATCGCTCGTAGTTCGCCAGGATGCTGGCGGCCTCGCCGAGGAAGGCCTCGTCGACGCGGTCGCCGAGATCGGTGAGCGCGCGCTCGATGGTGGCCACCGCCTCTTTGCTGTCGCCGCTCTCTCCCGCCCAAGCGACGGCGACTCGCCAGGTCGAGGAGGGGGACGAAGCCGGGAGCAGTGGGCCGCCTGTCTCTGGATCCTGGGGCAATTGGACGATCTCGAGAGCCTCCCCGCTCCGCCCCATCGCCATCAGCCAGACTGCCTCTTCGGCTCGAACCGGTTCGTCCTCGGGGTGTGCAGCCAGCCATTCGCGGCGGGCGTCCGACGCGCGATGAGGATCGGAGAGCCCCTCGGCAATGCGGGCTCGTTCGTAGGCGAAGGGTTCGACAAAGGGGGTGAACTCCAGCGCCTCGTAGACCTCGCCGTTCATGGCTTGGAGCGGGAAACGGGCCGCGAGGTCGAGAACGTCGGCGAAGCCGGG
>CAZQTQ010000355.1:2241-5168 GCA_964596025.1 uncultured Rickettsiales bacterium | reverse complement strand
AGCCCTAGAGGATCCGCCGGCCAAAGAGCGAGGCCACCAGCTCGACGGCCAGCTCAGAGGTGGAATTTTCTCGGTCCAGAATTGGGTTCACTTCGACGATATCCAAGGAGGAGACCCGCCCCGTATCGGCCAGGATCTCCATAACGAGGTGGGCCTCTCGGTAGTTGGGCCCTCCCCGCACCCGGGTACCGACACCCGGAGCAATGGAGGGATCTAGGAAGTCGACGTCAAACGACACATGGAGCCGGTCGCAGTGCTTGAGCAGACGTTCTATGGCTTCGCTAAGCACCACCCGCAGCCCGCGCTCGTCGATGTTCCGCATGGTGACGGTGTGGACCCCAGTACGGCGGATGTTTTCGGACTCCGAGTCGTCGATCGACCGGATCCCCATGAGCACAACGTCCTCGGGGTCCAGCGCAGGGATCCGCGAGGCAACGCTGGTCAAGGTCTCCACCCCCTCCCCCATCAAGCAGGCCAACGGCATGCCGTGGATGTTCCCGCTGACGGTGGTTCGTCCCGTATTCATGTCCCCGTGGGCGTCCAGCCAGAAGACACCGAGGCGTCCGCCCTGGGCGCGGGCCGCGTCGGCCGCAGCCGCGATCGAGCCAATGGCCAGCGAGTGGTCGCCTCCCAAGATCACCGGCAAGAGGCCCTCGTTCAGGGCATCGGTCGTCGCCTGGTACAGGCGGCGGCAGACCTGGGAGATGGGCCCCAAGAACCGGAGCTTGTCGTCTCCAAACCCCAGCGTCTCCCGCTGAGGCACGTCGATGTTTCCCGCATCCTCGACCCGGCAACCAAGCCCCTGCAGGGCCGAGGCAATGCCGGCGATGCGCAGCGACGAGGGGCCCATGTCGACCCCGCGCCGACCCGCCCCCAGATCCAAGGGCACTCCGATGAGGCGGACTGCGGGCTGATCCACCATCACTCCTCGGACCGGTGCCGCCACAAGCGCAGCTCCGTCGAGCGATGGACGACACCCAGCGGCAGCTGACGAGCCGGGGGGAAGTAGGCGATCGTCTCAGGTGCCGAGGAGAAGCCCACCGTCGAAAGACCCAAGTCCAGATCTCCACCCTCGGCGTTGGCGAAGGAGACAACCTCGGCGTGGACCTCCAGAATGAGTTCTTGGCCCGGCGGAAGGACCTCCCCGAGCAGAGCGGCCGAGGCCGGAGCTCGGATGCGGAACCCTAGCTCCGAGTCGACGCGCACGTTGCGGCTCGAGGTCGAAGCCACCTGACCAGCCAACGGCAAGACCTCCAAGCCGAAGAGGTCCGCCCCGGGACCCTCAAGGCCAAGGTTGACCACGACGGGGGCTACCAAGCGGTCCGAATCGCGGGTGCGTACCCGGTAGCTTCCGGTGGCCACTACCGCTCCAGGGGTATTAGCGACCAAGACCGTGTCCACGGTGTTGAGACGGAGCGAGGTCTCCAGGCCGAACTGGTTCAAGGGCACGCGCTCAGCCCGGTACAGGGCCCGGTTCGCCCCGCTCGACGAAACGGCTACCGTCGGCAGGCGATGGACCCGGAAAAAGCCGCTGTCGTCCGGATTAACGGTGGCTGTCACCGGACCAATCAAAGGCGGCGCCTCCGTCGCTTGTCCCTCAGACGTGACCCGCAGCAACCAGTCCTCTCCGGGGTCCGCGTCGCCTATCGCGACCAAGAATAGACCACTCGAAGGCACCCGATCCGGCCACTGCACCGCACCCAGTTCGCGCGGCGGGCTCATTCTCCCCAACGAATCGTTCGACTCCGGCATGGGCTGGAGGATGGCCAGAACCACACCGGGGCTGCGCTCCAGCGCCTCCAACTCAGACGCCGTCCACAACCCGAAATGGTAGCGCTGCATGTGTTCGTCTATGGCCCGCCAGCCGGAGTCGGTTATTCGCTGTCCTGCCGTCCAGCCGAGCCCAGAATCACCCAGGGGGTTCTCCGGCCCCGACTTCGCCGCCAAGCGCCACGAACAAGACATCTCAGCCGCCGAGACCGACCCAGGCCCCACGGCCACAAAGGCGAAGGCGAGGCCCAGGGCAAGGCAGGGGCGATGGGTCATGATCCGACTCCAGGGACGGGGGTGGACAGGAAGACTACTACGGTCCGTCGGCCTTCGCTTCCAGCCGAAATCCGAGAAGGCTGGTGACCGAAGACTCAACCACCAGGGTCCGGAAGACCCCGTCCTGCCGTACCGAGTTGGCGTCGATGAACTGCAAGTCGTAGGGCCCCGGGGACAACGTCGGGAAGAAGAAACGCCCCTCCGCTCCGAGGCCCCCACCGTACTCGGCGTCCCCCTCGGAGTTCTGAGTCCATGCGCTGTACTCAAGCCCCAAGGCATCGGTAGCGACGACTCGACCGGCGAGCGCCGACTCGGGGTCGGAGACCTGTCCATGGATGCGGCCGGTAGGGGCAGCCGAGGCCTCCAGAGTGGCGCGATCTTCAAATCGCATCCCACCGATCCAAAGGGCGTCCCAGTCGGCCAGAGTCTCGCCACTCCAGAGATGGAAGGTGCCTGGATCCACAAAGAGGTCGTCCGCCGCGCTCCGGCCGCTGATTAGGGTGGGTAGTCCCTGCTCGAGGTCGGGCTCGAACCGCAGGTGGACCGGTGCCTCAGGCGGCAAGCCGTCAAAGCGGTAGTAGCCGGGGTAGGTGTCGAAAGGCTCCTCCGCCTCACCGACGATCTCCCCCGCGTCGGTCCACGCGCTGACCGAAGCACCGGCAACCGGAACCGCCTCCTCTTCCGGAGCCCAGTGGTCAAAGAGCCAGCCCTGGATCCGCACCGTGTCCGCCTGCGTTGATGGGAGGCAGCCAACGCCCAGGACCCCCACGAGGAGGAGCAGAGGCAGGGCCCCAGGCCGCGCCTCCAGCACCGAGTCCAAGAAACGCCGCGCCTTGCTAGGCGGGCCGATCTGCTCGATCAACAGGGGTTCCAAAGCTCCT
>CAZQTQ010000355.1:0-2217 GCA_964596025.1 uncultured Rickettsiales bacterium | reverse complement strand
AGGCTGCGCCGCAGCGTCGCGCGAGGCGCAGGGGCCGATGAGCAGTCCACCCTGCCGGGGAGACCAGGCCAACGGACCGTCAGACTCGGACAAGGTCGCGCCGCAGCCGACACAGCGGTCCAGAGCCGGACGGAGGCCCGTCACGTGAAGCAACTTGAGGTCAAAGGCCAGAACAAAGGCCAGAGCAAAGGCTGAAGTCTCCTCTACCGCACCTACATTTAGAGCTCTGAGCGCCGCAAGGGCCAGCCGAAGCTCGGTCTCGCCCCCCTCCCCCTCCGGCACACAGCGGAGAATCTGGGCCGCACAATGCGAGGCAAGAGCCGTAGCCCAGAGATTGCCCCCCAAGCGCCCCACCCCCGGCTGCACAGCAAACTCTCTCAGGGTCGGAAGCCGCCGACCCGCTACGAAGGAGGCTTCGCCGAAGGCAAAGAGGTCGAGCCCCCCGAAGCGCTTGCGGCTCTTGCGCGCCTGGGGCACCCGGACTTCCATGCGGCCACGCTCGGCGCAAAGGAGCGACACGATGCGGTCTGCCTCACCGACGTCTGTCTGCCGGAGGACGAGGCAGGCCAGCGCGTTACTCAGAGTCCCAGCCACGCCGACGCGATGAGGAAGTAGATGAGAACTCCGATGAGGTCGATGGACGTGGTCAGAACCGGGCCCGTCGCAACCGCGGGGTCAATGCCGAGCCGGTAACTGGCCATCGGCACCGCAGTGCCCAAGACGGCTCCAAAGGCCATGACCGACAAGAGCGAGGTCGCCACCGCGCCGGCCATCGCCAGTCCCCCACCAGGCATGAGGGCTGCCACCACAGCCACCGCCCCGGAACAGGCCAACGCGAGCAGGAAGACCACCTTGATCTCGCCCCAGAGCGCCACCCCAAACTTGGTCACGTCCAGCTGCCCCATCGCGATACCGCGGACGACAATCGTGGAGGCCTGAACACCGACGTTGCCACCCAATCCGATGACGATGGGAATGAACGCCGCTAGCAGGGCAACTCGAACCAGCTCATCCTCGAAGTGGCCAATGAGGAACGCAGCACCAACTCCGCCGCCAGCCGAAGCCAAGAGCCAGGGCAAGCGAGTGCGTACCGAGCGCCAGGTGGAGCGAGTGGGAGCCAGGTCCTCCTCGCCCACGCCCGCCATGAGCATCATGTCCTCGGTCGCCTCGTCCCGGAGGACGTCGATCACGTCGTCAACGGTGACGATACCGACCAGCTTGTTGAACTCGTCGACAACAGGCAGAGCCAAGAGGTCGTAGCGAGCCACAATCTGGGCCACCTCTTCCTGGTCCATGACGATGGGCACCGAGATGACATCGGAGACCATGATCTCTTTGAGCTGAGTCGAGGGCGCTACGAGCAGGAGACGCCGCAAGCTCAACACGCCGACCAACGTTCCCTCCTCGTTGACGCAGTAGGCATAAAAGACGACCTCGGCGTCCGGGTTCTCCTGCAGGCCGACGATGGCCTCGCGGGCCGTCATCTCCTTGTCGAGCGCGAAGAAGTCCGTACTCATGATGCCGCCGGCGGTATCCGCCCCGTAACGCATCAGGTCTTCGAGGTCCTCGCTCTCCTCGTCGCTCAGCTCCTCCAGGATGCCGGACCGCAGCTCCTCGGGCAGCAAGGCCAGGATGTCGGCAGCGTCGTCCGGGGCGAGTTGGTCGAAGACCGGCTTGAGCGCGGACGCGCCGAGTTCGACCAGCAGGAGCGGGACCCGCTGGGCCTCGGTGCACGAAAGGACCTCGGCCGCTCGCTCCGGCACTTCGAGCAACATGGCGAAGGCCACCCGAGCCTCCCGGTCCAGCAACTCGTCCAAGGCCAAGGCGAGGTCCTCGCTACGCGTCTTGCTCAGGATGCGACGCAAATGCGAGCCCGCATCGCGTCGGACGAGCCGACGCAAGGAGTGGACGAGAAGCTGGTGGCGATCCTTGGACACGGTCTTGAATCCGTCCTCGGGTTTCGCTAGCCCGAAAAGGGGCCTAGATCAACCCCGCTGACCCTGAGTGCACTGCAGGCGCTCCCAGTAATCGGTCGCCGTCTGGCGGAATTCTCCCACCGGATCGGCGTCCCGCACCTGCCCGAGGTGCTCGCAGGCATCCGAGATGAGGTCCAGGCGGCCCTCGGCGATCCCCAGGTTCAGCAGCGCCTTGAGGTCCCGAGGGTCGCAGTCCCAGGCGGCTCGGTAGCGGGCAAGCGCCTCCTCGACCTTGACCTGC
>CAZQTQ010000354.1:951-5170 GCA_964596025.1 uncultured Rickettsiales bacterium | reverse complement strand
GGTCAGCCTCGGCGACGGCGTCAGCCAGCTCCTGCTCGGCCAACCACGCTGCCCGCTTGGTCTCCACGGGGTCCCAGGGGGCCATCTCCTGACTCAGGGCGTGAACGTGCAGCTCGGCGTGACCCACCTGATTGGCCTGTTCGTCGTAGGCAGTAAGCAGCTTTCGCCCCTCAGCGCAGAGGTTGCTCGCCTCTTCCCGAGGACGCACTCCACTCAAGTACTGTCCGATTGCCTCGGCTAGGGCAACGGCGTTGTCGTAGCGTTGTTCCGGATCGCCGGCCAGGGCCTTCAAGCAGATGGCCTGAAGTTCGTCTGGGATCTCGCGTTTACGGCTGCGCTTCTGGGGTGGGGTCAACTCCCCTTTGGCCACGAGGTAGAGGAGGCGTGGCAGGCTCTCCGCTTCGTAGGGCCGGCGGCCGCAGAGTAACTCGTAGAGGGTGACCCCGAGGGCATAGACGTCGGTTCGGTAGTGGGCATCCTCGTCGCGGCCCGGCAAGGTCTCGGGCGCCATGTAGGCCGGGGAACCGACCATGACATCGTCAGTGGTCTCAGTGACCTTCCGTTCGGTCAAGATGGGAAACTTGCCGGTGAAGGTGCCCTCGCCCAGCGGCTTGGCCAGGCCCCAGTCCATGACTAGGACCTCACCAAAGTCCCCCAGCATGATGTTGTCGGGCTTGAGGTCGCGGTGCACTACCCCACGGCTGTGCGCGTAGCCGACGGCCTGGCAGACGTGGAGGAAGATGTTCATGAGGTGGTTGACCGTGTAGGTCTCTATTGCCTCGTGGCTGTGGCGGCGGATCTCACCCAGGGCCTCCCGGAGGCTCCGGCCCTGGATTTGCTTCATGGAGTAGAACACCTCTCCCTGAGCCGAGACGAAGAGGTCATGAATCGGGATGATTCCGGGATGCTGGAGCTGTGCGGTGATCCGCGCTTCGGTGACAAAGCGGGCCAGGCGCTTCGGGCTCAGGGCGTCCGGGGGGATGCTCTTGAGGGCAACGTCCCGCCCCAGTGCCCGGTCTCGAGCCAGGTGCACGACGGCCATGCCGCCTTCGCCGAGCTTGTCGCTGAGCCTGTAGCGGTTGGCGAGCACCGACTCGGGCACGACCAATGCCGTGAGGTCGGCGGCGTCCTCATCGCCTTCGCCGTCCACCAGGGATTGAAAGATGTCCGTGCGAATGCTCACCGGACCCCTCCGTACGGACAAGGATCAAGGTGCCGGTCCGCCGAGTGATCCTAGCAGCCCTCGAGATTGCCGACTCCGTACGGGATGGCAGACGGCGTCCCGCCATCTGGGAGGTGCACCGCTATACTCTGCGGCTCTTGGAGGCACCATGGAACTGGCATCCATCAATCCCGCAACTGGAGAGGTCGTTGGTGTTGTGTCGGTGACTGCGCCTGAGGCGGTGCAGGACGCCGTTTTCCGCGCCCGGGCCGCGCAGCCCGCATGGGAGGCCCTGGGCCTAGCCGGCCGACGCCACCTTCTCGGACCGGCTGGCCCGCGGCTCGTTGCAGCCGCGGACGAGCTTGGCGAACTGATGTGTCGCGAGATGGGCAAACCGCTGAAGGAGGCGCGGGGCGAGGTCAAGGGCTGCGGAGCCGGGCTGAAGGGTGAACTGGCGGACCTCGAGGATGCGCTCATGCCCGAGGTTCTTCGGGATGCCCGCACCCGGACCACCCTCCATCGGGATCCCTTCGGCGTCGTCGCGGCGATCACGCCTTGGAATTTTCCAGTGGCCATGCCTCATTGGCTGGTGCTGCCCGCCCTGATGGCGGGAAACAGTGTCCTGCTGAAGCCGTCGGAGGAGACTCCCCTGGCGGCGCAGGCCTACGCCGACCTTCTGGGCCAAGACCTTCCAGACGGCGTGCTGCAGGTCGTCCATGGAGGGGAAGAGCAAGGGAAGGCGCTGGTAGCGGCCGAGGTGGATCTGATCGCATTCACGGGTTCCCGATCTGCCGGCGAGGACATCCTGGCTTCGGCTTCTTCTCCCCTCAAACGGGTCATCCTCGAACTCGGGGGCAAGGACCCCTTGGTGGTGTTGGCGGACGCCGATGTGCAAGCAGCGGCCCGTTTCGCGGTGCGCAACAGCTTTCGCAACGCGGGACAGGTCTGTGTTTCGACCGAGCGGATCTACGTCGTCGAGGCGATTGCCGACGCCTTTGAGGAGGCCGTCGTTGCCCAGACGGCGGGTTTGCAGCAGGGCAGTGGTCTCGAGGAGGGGATCTTCTTGGGGCCGATGGTCAACGCGCGCCAGAAGAAGGCTGTGGAAGAGCAGGTCGCTTCGGCTCTCGCTGCGGGGGCACGGCTTGCCCACCGCGGAGCAGACTTAGGGGGGAACTTCCATCCTCCCACGGTGCTCTGCGACGTCGACCATCGGATGGACATCATGCAGGCGGAGACCTTTGGCCCAGTGGCATGCATCCAGCGGGTGGCGGACGCCAACGAGGCGGTGCTGCTGGCCAACGACAGCCCCTACGGTCTGGGCGCCGTCGTCTTCGGCGCAGACACCGAGGACACTGTGGCTCTTGCCCGCCGGCTAAAGGCGGGGATGGTGGGAATCAACCGTGGGGTTGGCGGAGCTCACGGGGCGCCCTGGGTGGGCGCAAAGCAGAGTGGCTACGGCTTTCACAGCGGCCGCGACGGTCACCGGCAGTTCGCACAATGCCGCATCGTGAGCGAGCGGGTGGCAGCCGGCTAATCTCTGCGGGGTCCAGGTGGCCCTTTGGGGCTCCACTCAGCGAAGTCGAGAACGACTGAGCCGCCCTACACGGCTGGGCAGAGCGGCACGAGTGGTCGGAACTTCAGCGACTAGGCGGCTGGACCGAAGTCGGGGTGGCCCAGTTCTTCCACCAGGCTGCCGAGGGTCTTGGTGGGTTCCTCTGCCGAGCCGGTCCCGGGCCGGGGGGCGGCCTGCGGAGGGTTCTCAGCGAGGACGACCTGCATTGCGGTGAAGACGCGCACTGTTCCGAGGTCGATCTCCCGGGCGTCCTGCCCACGGAAGACCTGAGCGTTGCCATTGCTTAGGCAGCCCAAGCCGCCGGCTTGGTCGTCGAAAATACAGAGGCTGAAGTTCTCGTTGGCGATTTGGATGTCGAAGCTTCCGTCTGGAGCCTCCACCAAGACAGCGCTGTCTTGCCCCGCCTCCAGGACCACTACCGTCAGCCCGCTGGGGCCCCGCTCGTTGAATGAGCTCGCCGAGACCGTCTGAGCGGTCAGTCCACTGTTCTTGGTCGGCGGCGCAGGCGAGTCGACGATCACCTGACCAACTACACGCACGGTACCGATCTCGTCGCTCCCGTTTTCTACGGCACAGCCGGTGCCAAGAGCCAAGGAGCCGACGGCCAAGAGGGCGAAGAGCCGGCGGGAGGTGTGGGAGGTGTGGGGCGTGCGTGTCGTCATCAGAAGCTCCTTCGGTAGCCCGGCCGTCTGCAAGAGACCCGTTGGCTTTGCGTCCCGGCGTCACCGCCGGTTTGCCTTTGTCGGGAGGAACGATTTCCACCCAAGCACCAACCTAAGGTCGTCCTGGGGATGCGCAAGCGAGTTTTTCCGAAAAGGGCCTCATGCCGCGGCTTCCGACCGGGATCGGGCCACGAAATCCCGCAACCTACGGGCGACCTCACGCATTCCGTCGATGCCGATCTGAGCCCCGAGAACCCCGGAGTAGTTCGTCGTTCCGTTGACGTCGTAGGTATAGCGCTTGCCATCCGCCGCCTCGACGAACTCGATACCTGCGATGTCCACCCCCTGGCCTCGTGCGAAGGCCAGGTATCGGCGGATGGTGGGGTCGTCACCACGCAGCGGAGAGGGCGCGAACTTGCTGGCGCCGTCGACCGGGCAGTGGCCGGCGCCGCTCCCGGTCTGGCAGGCGTCTGAAGGGCAGAGTTCGAAGCCCTCTTCGGTGGAACTCCTCATGGCGAAGAGGAAGCGGCCAAAGGCGATCTCCACCCGGGTAATGAAGGGCTCGGCCGGTCGGATGTACTGCTGCAGCAGAACCTGCTCGTCAGGCCCCGGGTCTAGCTCGCCGCGCTTCACAAAGCGGGCAAAGGCATTGCGGTCTTCGAAGAGATGGATGCCTAGGCCTTTTCCTCCCCGGTTGTGTTTCGTGATGAAGGGGCCATCAAAGGCTCCCGCCGCGGAGAGCAGGGCCTCGGTCCCGACGGCCAAAAGGGTGCGGGGCGTCTGAATTCCGTGCGCGCGGAGGGCTTGGTCCTGCCGCGTCTT
>CAZQTQ010000354.1:0-941 GCA_964596025.1 uncultured Rickettsiales bacterium | reverse complement strand
TCCCATGCGCGGCTGCCGTTGATGACGGTCCGGCCGTGGGCCTCCAGCCAGTAGAGGAGTTCGCGGGTAATGGCGACGCTTCGTTCGTGGCCGCGAGTGTGGGATGAGGGGCTGACTCGGTTCAGCCAAATCCCTGTCGGTGGGGCGGAGAGCGGGTCGAGAACCCCCTCGTCGACGTAGTGGGTTTGGCTCGGGAAACCCTCGGCAGCGAGGCCGTCCAGGAGGGGCGGGAGCCAGGCGGGATTTTCGAACAGGATGTGGACGGTGGGGAGTTGGTAACTGCTCATGGCTTGCGTTCCGGTCGGGGTATGAAAAGAGGAGGGGGAGAAGAACCGGGAAGCCAGAACAAAAAAACCGCCCGGGTGCTGTGACCAAGGCGGTTGAAACCTGCTGAATTTGAGGGACCCTAGTCGCTCACAGCCCAACCTCCTTGGTCGACGGACAGACGCAGGCGCGACACAGGCAGCTGCGGCGGAAGGGGGAGGCGGGCTGGGGAGTGGCGGGTGCCATCGAGAACCACCGTAGCACCGGGTTTTGGTTGCGCAACATAATCTGGACTAATCGGGTCCAGATTGACCCGGTGCTATCCTTCGTCGGTGTCTACCGGTGCAATCGAAGGCGGCCGAACCGGCCGTCACCGGGTTTGGCTGGCGGAACTGCGGGCCTACGATCCCGCGGCCATTCGGCAGGCGGTGGACGAGGGGATGGCCGCCCTTGGTGTGCGACCCGAGGGCCGGTTGGTGGCGGTTGCCGATTGGACTCTTGCCCTGCCCGGTCTGGCTGACGCCGCCGCGACCCGCCCCGAGTTCATCGCCGGAGTTCTTGATTCCTTGATGGAGGCGGACCCGCGGGCTCTGACCGTCCTGACCGGCGCGTCGTTTACTGGTGTCGCGGCCCGGCGGGTGGCCGGCCGGCGTTTGCCTCGCCATCCCTTGTTCCGG
>CAZQTQ010000353.1:0-5186 GCA_964596025.1 uncultured Rickettsiales bacterium | reverse complement strand
GCACCTGGCTCTCCCAGCAGCGCGGTTTCATCGACCGACTGCAGGTCACCGACGAAGCCCCAGTCCATCTCCATCCCCTGTGCGTCGGGGCTGGGCGGGCGCTGCCGGCAACGGATGGCTTGCTCCAGTCCGTCTCGGTAGCCGCGGGCCGGGACCCCCTGGCCCGAGAGCTGGCCGACAATCGAGCGGTTGAGCTCACCGCCGACCAAGTCGAGCAAGACATCCAGAACCTCCTTGGAGGTCGCGCGGCGACCGTCGCGTTTGGCGAAGGACAGGCCCAGTTCCTCGCAGCGGCGGTCCACCTGGATGCCCCCGCCGTGGACGAGGATGGGGCGGAGCCCGCAGCGGTAGAGGACCTCGATCTGGGGGAGCAGGCGCGAGACGACGCCGTCTTCCTGGAGCAGCTCTCCGCCCAACTTGATGACGACGATGCGGTCTCGAAACAGCTCCACGTAGCGGGCTGCTTCCACGAGTTCGGGGCCACGGTCCGAGATCATGGGCTTGAGTCCTCTGCTGCCAGCATCTCTTCGAGAAGGGCCGCCTGGGCCCACATACGATTCTCCGCTTGTTCGGTCACCAGCGAGCGTGGACCGTCGAGAACTGCCGAGGAGATGACGACGTTGCGCCGCACCGGCAAGCAGTGCATCACCCGCCCGTTGTCGGTGCCAGCCAGTACGTCTTCGTCGATGCACCACGGCCTCAGGTCTGGCGGGGTGGGGGCGTTCGTGCCCAGCGGGCCCCAGCTCTTCACGTAGACCACCTGCTTCCCGCGCAAGGCCTGCGTCCGCTCGTGGTGGATCGAGACCTGGCCGCCGGCGTCCTGGGCTGCGGCTCGCGCGGTGGCCACGACCTCGGGATCCAAGTCGAAGCCCGGAGGATGAACGAGATCGATGGTGCAGCCCTCGAGCGCGGCCTGCACCAAGAAGCTGTGCGGCACAGCCATCGGCAGGGCCTTGGGATGCCAAGCCCAGCACAGCGCCACCGGCAGCCCCCTCAGGTTCTGGCCGAACTGCTGCTTTAGGGTCAGAACGTCGGCCAGGCTCTGACAGGGGTGGTGGACGGCGCCCTCCAGGCTCAAGACGGGAACACCCGCGTGCTCGGCAAAGGCTGAGAGCACGGGCTCTTGCCGCTCTTCGGCCCAGGGGCGGTTTCCACGAAAGCTGCGGACGCCCAAGAGGTGGACGTAGCGGCCCAGAACCCGAGCCGCTTCCACGATGTTCTCCACCGCGTCGCCGTCCATCACCGCCTGCGGGTCCATCTCCAGCCCCCAGGTGTCCAGCGAGCTGTTGAGGTTCTGGCAGCGCCCCCCGATCAGGCCAACGGCTTGCTCGAAGCTCACCCGGGTGCGGAGGCTGGGGTTGAGGTAGAGGGCGCCGACGCGCAGTCCTGAGAGCGAACGCGGAGCCCGTTCGGCGTGCTTGAACTCTTCAGCGCGTGCAAAGACCGTCGCGCGCTGGCCCGCGCTCAGGTCGGTGGGGCGGAGAATGTGCACCCTAGCCACCGAGTGCCTCGCCGATGGTCTGGATGCCAATGTCCAGCTCGTCGTCGGTCAGGATGTAGGGGGGCAAGAGACGGATCGTGTGGGGGTGGCTGGATGTCCCCACCAGGACGTTGCGGTCCAGCAGCGAATTGCGGAGATCTCGGGCCAACCGGGGAGTCTCCAGCCCCATCAGGCAGCCCTTGCCTCGGAGGGAGGCTCCGGGCCAGCGGGCGGTGGCTTCCGCGAACCGCGCGAAGATCTGCTGGGTGCGTGCCATCAGTCCGTCGCGGGCGATCACCTGCGCCACCGCTTCGACTGAGGCGCAGGCCATGGGCCCGCCGCCGAAGGTGGTGCCCAGTTCGCCGTGTCCTAGAGTCGATCGGAGGGCGTCGGTTCCAGCCACCGCGCCTACAGGAAAGCCGCCGCCCAGCGACTTGGCCAGGGTCACCAGATCGGGGCGCACCCCAAAGCCCTGGTGGGAGAACCAGGTTCCGGTGCGGCCGACGCCACCTTGCACCTCGTCGAAGATCAACAGCGCCCCGGCGTCGCGGCAGCGGCGCTCGATCTCCTCGTACCAGCCCGCGGGGGGGAGCAGGATGCCGGCGATGCTGGGGATGGACTCGCAGAGTACGGCTGCTACCGAGTCGTCGATGCGATCAAGGGCGTCCCATGAGCCAAAGGGGAGTGGTGCCCAGGCGCTGCCGTTGGCGGGAACCGATAGGCGTGCGCGGTAGCCAGCAAGCCCGGTAACTCCCAGGCTGGCCAGGCTGCGTCCATGGAAGGAGCAGTCGAAGCTGAGGACCCGAGCCCGCCCGGTATGGCGGCGTGCAATGTGGAGTGCCGCCTCATTGGCCTCGGTACCCGAGTTGACGAAGTAGGCCCAGCCCAGGTGCTCGCTGTTGCCGAGGACGGCCTTCGCCGCCCGTTCTTGCACCGGAAGCACGACCGAGTTGGAGTAGAAGTCCAGTGCCTCGTGGGTGCTGAGCAGCGCGGCGCGGAGGTCGGGATGGCCGTGCCCCAAAGGGGTGACGGCGTGGCCTCCGTAGAGGTCGAGCAGCCGCTGGCCGGTGTCGGTCTCGACCCAGGCGCCCTCTCCCTTGACCAGGGTGATGGGCAGCCTGGGGTAGACGTCGAGGAGGGCTTGGCTCACGGCCAGGAACCGAGCATGGGCAGCCCTGCGGTCTCGTCCCAGCCCTGGAGGAGGTTCATGTTTTGGATCGCCTGGCCCGAGCCGCCCTTGAGCAGGTTGTCCAGGGCGGAAAAGATGACCCAAACGTCCTCGCCTCCAACCACCCCGAGCAGGCTTTGAGCTGAGCCGATGACCGCACCCAGCGGGATCTCGCCCCCGACCGCGCCCACGAGGGGGCAGGCGGCGTAGCGATCATGGAACAGGTCCAGGGGCGAGCCGTCTAAGTCCTGCTTGCGGACCAAGATCGTGATGTGGATCCCGCGCGTGATGGGCGCGCTGTGGGGCACGAAGTCGATCGGAGGAACCGGCCCGAACTGGCCCAGGATCTGCTGGACTTCGCCGAGGTGTTGGTGCCGGAGGCTCTTGTAGGCGGTAAAGCTGCTGCTGCGTAGGCTGTGGTGGACCCCAGCGGACGGGCCGATCCCACTGCCGCTGGAGCCGGTTACCCCGAAGGCCTGAAGCCGCGCCCCGGCTGCGAGGTGGGGGACAAGCGGAGCTGTGGCGAGGGCGAGCGCGGTGGCAAAGCAACCGGGGTTGGCCACCAGCTGCGTGCCCGGGGGGATGGGGCCGGTGAGCTCGGGCAAGCTGTAGTGGGCCTCGTCCAGCAGCTCGGGTCGGCCGGCGGGGCGGCCGTAGAAGCGGGCGTAGTCCTCGGGCGAGCGCAGCCGAAAGTCCGAGCCGAGGTCGATGACCGGCAGCCCGCGGTCTAAGAGCGCTGCAGCGGCCTCTGCGCTGCAGCCGTGGGGCAGGGCGAGGAAGACCAGGTCGCATGAATCGGCGAGCTTGTCCGGCTGGAATCGCTCCACTTCGATGGAACCCGCCCCCCGAAGTGAAGGACGGACCTCGGCCAGGAGGCGTCCGGCTGAGGCCTCTCCTGCCACTGCTCTCAGCTCAGCAAGGGGATGGGCAGCGAGGAGACGCACCACCTCGCCCCCGAGAAATCCGGTTCCTCCTACGACTCCGACGCGAAGCGGGCTCACGGGGTCGCTGCCTCCGACAGGAGCCCGGCGGTGGCCAGCTCGCAGGCACGGCGGGGCTCCATCAGGATGTTGGCGCTCTCGAGCCCGAGGCGCCGCAGCGTGGTCGCCCCCGCCGAGCTGTCCGTGGCCGGTCCGACCACGACGCGGACTTCGTGCCCCATGGTGCGTAGGCGCTCGGCGGCCGCGACCGCGCCAATGGTGTCGTTTGCGGCGAGGACCACGCCGCAGCTGGCTTCCACCATCCTGGGATCGGCGAGTACGGAGTCGACGCCGTACTCGCCCAGGAGCCCATCGCCCATCTCCAGCACGATCAGATCGGGGCTCTCGTCGGCCAGGTGGCTCACCAGCGTCCACGCCACATCGGGCACGTCGCCCCGATAGCAGGTCGACGGGAGCCCACAGTCCACGAAGCTCAGGGTTTTTTGTGCCCCGCTGTCGCCCAAGAGCAGGAGGTCCCCGATGCTGGCGACACCGGTGACCTTGCCCGCGTGTACGACCTGGCCCTTGCTGCGGAGGTAGCGGGTGATCATCGCGGCGGCTGTGGTCTTGCCCGCGTGCATGCAGGTACCGACGACGGGAAGCACCGGAGGAAGCGTGGCGGGCGTCGAGGGGAGCGGCTCGATGGCGTTGTCACTGAGCAAGAGCGGTTTGTCGCGGCGCAGGGGGGTGCCCAAGACCTCGAGCTCGATCGGAAGGCCCAGTCCGGCGTGGGCTCCGTCGGCCACGCCGATCACGCCGCCCTGGTTGAGGAGGTGGAGGGTGTCGCCGCATGCGAGCGTCTTGGGGGTGTGGCCACAGAAGCCTCGGAGGGCTGCGCGGTTGCCCAGGACGCCGACGATCAGGTCGCCCGGAACCAGCCTCGCGTGCCGCCCTGAACACAGCTCGAGGTGGCCGTAGCTGCGGCGCGAGGTCTTGACCCGACACGCCACAGCCGCACCCTCCTGGGCGACCGGTTCTTGGCCGATGGTCACGTAGGGGCCTAGCTGAAACGGCAGGCAGACGCAGCCCACTTTGTGCGGGCGGATGCGCAGGTTGGGCGCAGAACTCAAGGCAAGAGCCTCCTCAGGGAGGCGCAAATAGTACACCGGGAGAGCGAAGCGGGTCCGGACCCGCAGCGCTACTCGTCGATGCGCAGCCGCCGCCGCAGCGAGCCTCCGAGACCGAGGAGGAGCAGGAAAGCGGCCGCAGTGCCGTCGTCCGTCGTGTCTGCGGTCGAGCAGCAGCCGGAGATGACGTCGTCCAGCGACTCCGTGCAGTCGGGCGCACCCGTGCAGCCCTCATCGTCGCAGTCGAACAAGCCGTCCTGGTCGTTGTCGGCACCGTCGGCGCACTCGCCTGCTTCGTCGCCCTCGTACAAGCCGAGGTCACCGGTGTCGTCGTCGTCTCCCGCGTCGTCGTCTCCCGCGTCGTCGTCGTCGCCTGCATCGTCGTCGTCCCCGGTGTCGTCGTCGTCTCCGCTGTCGTCGTCGTCTCCGCTGTCGTCGTCGTCGTCACCGGTTGCGTCGTCGTCACCGGTTGCGTCGTCGTCACCGGTTGC
>CAZQTQ010000352.1:0-5189 GCA_964596025.1 uncultured Rickettsiales bacterium | reverse complement strand
GGCCGCCGCAGCGGCTGGTCTTGCTGCAATCGAAGCGGGCGAACACCGCTACACACCGGTTCTTGGTCGTCCTGAGCTGCGCCAAGCGATTGCGTCACGCTACCAGCGCGAACTTGGGCTCGACTACGGCCCTGAGAACGTGCTGGTGACCTTCGGGGGCAAGCAGGCGCTCTACAACCTCGCCATGGCCCTCTTCAATCCGGGCGATGAGGTGGTCCTCTTCGCTCCGCATTGGGTCTCCTACTTGCCCCAGTTTCAGCTGGTCGGTGCGGTCCCTCGAGTGGTTGCGACCCGCCCTGAGGACGGGTTCCAGCCTGACCTTGATGCACTCCGGCGAGCCATCACGCCCCGAACCAAGGCCATCCTGGTAAACAGCCCGTCGAATCCAACCGGCTGTGTCATCGAAGTGGAGCGACTGGAGGCCATCCAGCGTCTCGCGGCGGAGCAGGGCTTGCTCGTGATCTCCGACGAGATTTACGGCTCCATGACCTACGATGGCCTCCCCCGGACCTGCATGGCAGCTCTGCATCCGCAGGGCCGCCAGAACACTGTTTTGGTGGATGCGGTGTCCAAGACCTACGCCATGACGGGCTGGCGGGTGGGCTGGCTGGTCGGGCCGGTTCCCATCATTCGGGCCTGTGGCAAGCTGCAGGGCCACAGCACCTCCGGTGTTTGCTCCATCAATCAGCGTGCAGCAATCGCCGCCCTGGAGGCGCCGCTCGAGTACCTCCAGCCAATTCGTGAGGCGCTGGCTCGCCGCCGGGACTTGCTCCTGACGGGCCTGGAAGCTACTTCGGGTATCGAGCCGGGGCCTCGTCCGCAGGGCGCTTTCTACCTCTTTCCTCGAGTAGATGGCCTCTTTGGCCTCCGGACACCCGAGGGAGAGGAGGTCTGTTCTGGCCTCGACGTCTGTAGCTTCCTCCTGGAGACAGCCGGCGTGGCTGTCGTTCCCGGCGAAGCCTTCGGCGAACCCCGCTGCGTGAGGATTTCCTACGCCCTTTCCACGGAGCACATTCGCGAAGGGGTACGCCGAATCCAGGCGGCTACTCCGCTACTGACCTAAGTTCGCCCGGGGAGGTCCCGGAAGCTCCTCAGGCCGAGTCCTGGGCCAGGGGAGTCGAGCTGGGCCATGCCCTCTAGTCGGGGCTTTGGCTTCCGTGGTTTCGACGAATGCGCCGCTTCCCGGTCTTCTTGCCGAGTTCCCGAATTTTCTTGACGGTCCAGCCCTCGCGGATGGCCTCCTCAGGATCCAGGCCGGCCTTAAGGATTTCCTCGGCCTTGAAGATCGACAAGCGCCCTGAGTTGATCGCTTCACGAACTGCCGGTTCTTGGTTCACCCGGAGGTAGCGTTGCAGGGTGCGTTTTCGCCGACCGGTGATTCGCTCGATCTCGTGTAGAGCAGTCTGGCTTTCATGGAGTCGAACCGTGGACTGCAGTCGCTGGAGTGGACTGTTGTCCCGATCGGGTCGACGTGTACCCTCCATGACCTTAATCCGCCGTGCATCCTGGTCGTTGATCCCATTCCATACGACTGCAGGCACGCTCCTCACGCGGAGTTGGCGTGCTGCAGTCACGCGCCGAAAGCCCTGGATGATCTGGTAGCTGCCGTTCTCTCTCGTACGAAGCACCAGGGGAATGCGGACGCCCTCCACCTTGATGCTGCGTAGCAGTTCTTCGCCTGGGATGGAGTGTGCGTCGGCAAAGGTGCGATCCCGGTGGTCGATCCTTGCAACTGACACGTCCTCGACCAATTCGTCGCGGGCCCGGTCCAGATCAAAGCTGCGGTTTTCGTTCGTAGACGGGGCGACCAAGTCCAACAGGCTGCGCTGGGTGGTCGGTTCGCCAAACGCGCCGCGTTCCGGAAGGTTGCTGTGTTCGGGCTCCATCGCAAGGACGCCGTCCTGGAGGTCCCAAAACATCCGGGTACTTTTCTCCATGCGGAAGGGGAAGTTCTTGGGCAACACGATGCGGTCTTGTGATCCCAGGCGGAGCTTCACGCCGCTCCGGACGATGGCGAAAAAGGGGTGGTCGGGCTCTGGAAACCAGAGGTCGACGTGTTCTGCGACCTCTGTGAAGCGCTCCCAGTCCAAGACCGGGAAGATGTAGAGGCGCTCCTGCAGACAGGAAGCGACCACTTGGTCTCCGCGCTCAATCCCGTGAGTGTGCAAGAACTCGGCAGGAATACTCAGCCGGCGTTCTTTGGCGATGTATTTCACGCGCCTCGTCAGCTTTCCCATCGTTTCAGCTCCCGTCTGTGGGCAAGTCCTTGCCCGGTACCGCTGTTTTGCGTTCCTAGGACCATATTCGGCAGTGGGAAAAACTGTCAACACTTGGAACCCACTCTAGGGGTTGCTTTTGGGCCGATCCGGCCGGAGTGGTAAGCGCTGGCAGAAATAGAACCCTTTATATAACAGCAAGTTATATAGAAATACATACACGTAGGTATTGTTTCGAGAAAACGATTGGGTGTGGGGTGTGGGGTGGCGTCAAGTGCACGATGTGGGGGTGGAGATCGACCGACTGAAGGAGGGACGGCCGCTGTGGATAAGCGGGTGGTCGAAGTTCTGGGTAACTCCCCGCGCTGGGCCCGGTTCGAGCCACCAGGGACAAGTTATCCACAGACGTGGTGGTAGAACGCGCCGCTTTCCGCCGCGATGCCCGCAATCGCCTCGGGGGCGGGGATGCTCCAGGGTGGGGCGAACGAATGCGCTGCCCCGCGTTCTCTAGTCGATGATTGGTCCGTGAAAGCGCGGGATCGCTGCGAGAGTCGCCGGCAGATCGTAGGAGGGCTCGTAGCCGAGATCGTCTCTTATCAGGCTGCCATCCACGAGGCAGCTGTAGCGCACAAAGTCAATGGCTTGTGAAGGCAGCTTGCTGAGGCCCAGACCGAAGGCGGCCCAGTTGCCGAGCGCGAAGAAGGGATGAGGAATCGGCAGGGTTTTCCTCCCGAGCTCCCGAAGGAGGATGGACAGCGGAAGTGCTCCCGGACCCGCGACGTTGTAGATTCCCGAACGCTTCCCCTTGAGGGCGCAGAGGATGCTCTGGATCGCGTCCTCTTCGTGCACGACCTGAACCATCGGATCGAAGCCGAGCGCCGTGGGAATCGGGTTACGTTTCAGGTACTGGTACAGCATGCCCTCCCGGATGTTGGGCCCCACGATGTGCACCGGTCGCAGCAACGACATCCCCATCTCACGGTGCTCCCACATCCAGGAGCGGCAGAGGTGGTCAAATTCGACCAGGTCATCTAGCTGGGTGTAGACCGCACCCAGCCGAAGTGGCTGGTCTTCCGTGATGAGCGATGGGTTGTCGGGCCGGGCTCCGTAGACGCTGGCACGGCTCAAAATGACGACCCGTTTGACCCCGTACTTCGTGCACCAGCCGAGCAGCCGCTGGGTCCCCACAACGTTGACCTCGTGCCGCCGGGCCCTGTCGACCCGTTGGTCGGAGACAAAGGCCAGATGAACCACTCCCCAGGGTCGTTCGACTCGGATGAGGTCTTCCGTGCCACTTCGTCGAAGATCCAGCTGGCGGAAGTCGAATCGCTCGGGACGATCCAAGACCCAGTTGCGCCGGTCCAGGCCCAGGATTCGGTAGCGGCTGTGCTCGAGTAGCTTCCGAAGCAAGACTCGTCCAACGCCACCGCAGACGCCAGTAATCAGGACCTTCCGCGTCCTGCTCACGGCGCGAACACTCCGGTCCGACGGGCAAGTCCGCGGCGCAGTAGCGCGGAGAGCGCGCCTTTGACCTGTTCCACCTTGTCGGCCACTTCAGCGTTGGTCGCGTCGAAATCTCCTTCAAAGACCATGGGCTCACCAAACTCTAGGATGAACTTCGTCGGCAGCGGCAGGAGAGACAGTGGCCCGAGAAGCGGCAGAGTCGCTGGAACTGGGGCGTAAGGAGCCCCCAGGAGGCGGGCCAGGGGCTTGAAGTCGTAGACGCTGGGGATGCTCTCTTCAGCCCCTACGACCCCGACCGGAACAATCGGAGTTCCGGTTTCGAGGGCGAGCCGCATGAAGCCGAGCCCGAAGCGCTGCAGCTGATAGCGCTTCCATAGGGTCTTTCCAGACCCCTGGGCGCCCTCCGGGAAGACGAGTACGCACTCATCATTCTCCAGCAGCTTCCGGCAGTCGTCGCGGTTCCCAACGACCTGTCCGACACGCGTAAAGAAGGTCGATGCGAAGGGAAGCGTCGGGACCCAACGCTCGACCATTGCCCGAACGATCCGGGGAGGTTCGGCCTCGAGCAGCATCGACGTTCCGACGACGACTCCATCGAAGGGGAGTTGGCCCCCATGGTTGGCAATCAACAGGACGCGGCCCGATGGGATGTTTTCGATCCCGTGAGCTTCGGCGCGAAAGTAGCTTCTATACAGCCAACGAGTGACCTTCAGAGCCCTCACGGCGGTCGGAGGGTGTAGGCCCCAGGGATCGTAGCCAAACTCGTTCAGCGAATTGGGGAGCCGATCAATGATCGACTGCAACTCCTGGTCGAGCAACCATCGGTCTAGGGCGCTGTAGTCCAAGGGTGCCTCCTCGGGGGGGCAGGGCGGGGTGAGGCGTGAGTTGCGCAGGGACGATACGTCTCGAGGCCGTCATCGACAACAGCCGAGCCGGGCGGGAGGCTCTTTGCTATCATCCGCGCCGTCGACTTGCACTGCGGTGGCGCTGCGGAGACTCGCTGTGACTGGAGTTCGTCAGGTAATCGAGGTCAACTGTTCGCTTCAAACGTTGTTTGAGGTCATCACGGAGTACGAGAAGTACCCCCAGTTCCTCCCCGACATGGAAGTGGTTACGGTCCTCAACCGCGCTGGCGATTCGGCCGACGTTGAGTTTCGCCTGAACCTAATCAAGCGGTTCCGCTACGTCCTTCGGCTCACTTCGACGGCTCCTGACTCGGTCTCGTGGAAACTCGTCGAGGGTCTGTTCGAGCGAAACCAGGGGAGCTGGAATCTCACTGCTCTGGGTGATTCGAAGACCCGCGCCGAATACTACCTCGACGTCGCCGTAGGGATGTTCGTGCCAGGGGCCGTGAGCAAGCGACTGGTCCGCAAAACTCTCCCCAAGACTCTCGACGCGTTCAAGGTTCGCGCAGAGTCCGTCGCTTTGGGAGGCGGCTCGTGATGCTGAGCACCCGGTCCGGTACTCCCTGTTGGAGGAGTTGGCTTCTTTCGGCGATCTCCGCCTTCA
>CAZQTQ010000351.1:0-5203 GCA_964596025.1 uncultured Rickettsiales bacterium | reverse complement strand
CAGCAGCGCTGTGGAGGCGCAACGAGGGACTCACGTCGAGGGGGATGGCCCTGGTCGAAGCCCTGGATGCGAAGCGCATCTTTGTGGATCTTGCGCACATCAATGAACCAGGCTTCTGGGATGCCGTCGAACGGCACGACAAGAGCCTCCCGCTCATTGCTACCCACACCGGTGTGGATGGGGTTAGACCGCACTGGAGGAACCTGAACGATGCGCAGCTCCGGGCGATTGCCGAGACTGGCGGGACGGTAGGGGTGATCTTTGCCAAGCACTTCCTGAGTCGCCGGGGAGGGCCCAAGGGTCGGGAGATGGTGATCGAGCACATGGCCCACATCGTCGACACGGTGGGTGAGGACCACGTCTCCTTGGGTTCGGACTACGACGGCGCGATCGTGCCCCCAGAGGGCCTTCGGGATGGCCTGGCGTGGCCTCGGCTTGTACAGGGGATGTTGGAGCGGGGCTGGAGCACGGAGAGAATCCAGAAAGTCCTCGGTGGGAACGCCCTGCGGGCTCTGAAGCTGCTGCGGCCGGGGCCGAGTCAAGTCTGAGATTCGCCCGCATGCGCTCCATTGCTGCGCTGGATGGCGACGAGGTCCCCACTCAATATCCGCCCCACCTGCCACCGGAAGCGGAGGCTCAGGACCACGGATGCCGCCGTGAGGGCGGCGAAGAGGCCCCACCACACCCACAAGGGGTTGGCCCCCAGCACAAAGGAGCCAAGCAGTGCGGTGGGTAGGTAGGAGACCAAGTAGGTGATGGCCAGGACCTTGAGCGCACCCCGCGTGTCGGCCAGGCCCCGCAAGACGCCGACGGCCACCGCTTGAATGCAATCGGAGACTTGGAAGATCGCGCCGATGGCGAGGAAGTCGAGGGCGAGGATGAAGATGGCGCTCTCCACCCGATACAGACCGATGATGAAGGCGGGAAAGGCCGTAAGGATGAAGCCAGAGATGCAAGCGAAGGCCACTCCGAAGCCGATGGCCGTCCAGCCGGCGCGCTGCACTCCTTCGGGGTCACCTCGACCCAGGGCTTGGCCGACCCGGACGGCTCCCGCTGCCCCGAGCCCGACCGGCACCATGAAGAACAAGGCGCAGACGTTCAGCGCCACCTGGTGGGCTGCCAAAGGAACGGCCCCTTTGAGGCCAATAAGAAGCGCAGAGCCGCTGAAGCAGGCGACCTCACAGAGGTACTGCAGGCCGATCGGCAGTCCGATTGCCGACAAGCTGCCAATGAGCTTCCAATCCGGTCGCCAGGTAGCCCGAGGAAAGCGCTTGAAATCATTGCGGAAACGAACCACAAGAAACAGGGGGACGAAGAGCGCGACGCGGGAGAAGCTCGTCGACCAGCCGACGCCCGCGATTCCCGTGGCTTCGAAGCCGAAAGCACCGTGCAGTGCCCACCAATCCAGGACGAAGTTGACGACATTGGCCACGAGGGCCGACACCAGCAGAGGCCGGGTGATGTCTACGGCCGACATCATGCTGCGGTAGGCCTGATACAGCAGGGCGGGGAGAATGCCCCAACGCACCGGCCCGAGGTACTCCCAGGCCAGGTCCATCATCTCGCGGTCGTAGCCGGCCCAACCCAGGACGGCAGGGAAGGCGGACATCGCGGCAAAGAGGAGCGGAGTCATCAGGAGCGCCAGCCAGACCCCAGCCTGCAAGCCCCGACGGCAGGCCGCGAGATCGCCGGCGCCGTAGGCCTGGCTCACCCAGGAATCGAGGCTCATGAGTAGGCCCATGCCCACGATTAGCAGCACAAAGTAGAGGGTGTTCCCGAGGGCGAGCGCCGACAGGGCTTTGGGCCCCAATGGCCCCACCAAGAGGGTGTCGATCAACCCCATCAAGAAGGTGCTGAGCTGGGAGACGACAATGGGGAAGGCCAGGATCCAGAGGCGCTTGATCTCGTTCATTGCCATCTCACACTGTGCCGCTCTCGGCTCCCCAAATGCAAAGCGCCCGGAGAGATCCTCCCCGGGCGCTCTGAAGTGTGTGGATTTACTGGGTCTAGCTGGCTTCGGCCACTCCCTGCGCCGTCGAAACACGGGACACCGATCCGCCCTCGCTCAGGCGCTTGGCCTGGTCTCCGTTGGTCAGATCGCTGCCGTACTCCCGCGGCTGCGGTGCGAGGTCGTCGAGCGGCTTGGGCTCGGGCAGCTGCTCCACTCGGCCCATCAGCTCGGATGCGAGCTTCGAAGCAGAGAGGTCGCTGTTCTTGGAGATCGCCGTGAACAAGTGGTCCACCCGGATGCGGGCTTCGGCCAGGTGGTGCAGAGCCGTGTTCAGGTTGCTGCTCTCACCTCGCTTGATCTCGGTCTGAACCCGTGAGGCCACCAGTGCCATCACCGCGAGCTCCACACCGATGTCGACGACGCGCGCGAGGATCAGCTGCCGCATCTCGAGCTTCGGGCCTCGGATCGCCATCTGGTGGAAGAGGGTGCGGGCCAGCTTGGTGGTCCGCCGGCGGATCCACCGGACGTGCCCGCCCAGCTTGCCGCTGAAGCCGCCGCTTCCGGCGAAGAGACCGGAGAGCCACAGCTTGGGATACCAGGAAGCGTAGAAGAGGCCGCACTTAAGGACCGTGGCCAGCTTGGTCCCCAGGCTGGCGCGTCCGAAGAGCGGTCCCGCCATTCGGAGGTGCTTGTCCAGGGCTTCGCGGGCGAGGAAGAGGTGCATGACGTCGGTTGTGCCCTCCACGATGCGGTTGATCCGGGAGTCACGCAGGGCGCGCTCCAAGGGAAGGCCGACCTCCCCTCGGCGCTCCAGAGATGCTGAGGTCTCGTAGCCGCGCCCTCCGCGGAACTGGAGGGCAGTGTCCATGACCTGCCAGCTCTTCTCCGAGTTGAAGAGCTTGGCGGCAGCCGCCTCCATCCGAAGATCCGTATCGCCGCGATCCGACAGGGCAGCGCCGTACTTGGCGATCGTGTCCATGGCGTAGGTCATAGAAGCCATGAAGGCCAGCTTGTCGGCACCTGCTTCGTGGTCGCCGATGAACTTGCCCCACTGGTAGCGGCTCTTACCCCAGCGGGCCATGCCGTCCACCACCGAGGCGCAACCCGCAGCGGAGATCGCGGGAATGCCGAGGCGGCCGTCGTTCAGCGTGGTGAGTGCGAGCCGGAGGCCCTTGCCCTCACCCCACAAGAGGTTTTCGGCCGGGACCTTCACATCGGTGAACTTGATGACGCCATTCTCGATGGCGCGCAGGCCCATGAAGCGGGAGCGGTGCAGGACGTCGACGCCTGCGCTCTTCGTCTCGACGATGAAGGCGGAGATGCGGTTGACCTCTCGCTTGCCGCGCTTTTCGACACCGGTCTTGACCATGACCACCAAGAGGTCGGCGATGACGCCGTTGGTGCACCACAGCTTGAGGCCGTTGAGGGTCCAAGTCTTGCCGTCCTCGCTGAGCGTGGCCACGGTCAGCATGTTCGCCGGGTCGGAGCCCACGGTCGGTTCAGTCAGCGCGAAGGCGGTGATCGCTCCCTTGGCGATCATCGGGAGGTACTTCTGCTTCTGCTCCTCTGTTCCGAAGAGCTTGAGCGGCTGCGGCACACCGATGCTCTGGTGGGCCGAGAGCGTCGCGCCAGTCGAACCGCAGTGATGTGAGACGATAGACAGAACCCGCATGTAGTTGGTCTGGGACATCCCCAAACCACCGTACTTCTTGGGGATCTTGATACCGAAGAGGCCCAGGTCTGCCAGCCCCTTGAGGACATGGGCGGGGATCTCTTCGTTCCGGTCGATGGCGTAGCCGTCGACGTTCTCCTCGCACCAGGCGTCGACCGTGGCGCAAAGGGCGTCGCCGACCCTCTTGTCCTCGGCATCCTGCTCGGGGAAGGGGAAGCACATCGAGAGGTCGCAGTCGCCCATGAACATGGAAGCCATGAAGGACTTGGACTTCCAGTCCAGCTCCCGGCTCGCCTCGGCAACGGCGATGGAGGCGTCTTCCTCCGTGCTGCGGTTCTTGTTTTCGATCATTTGCGGTTCGGTCATTTCTCTCTTCCTATCCCAGCGCCCTGGGTTGCTTCCTCGCGGTGCCCCTAGTCCATCGGTGGACCTGGTGGCGACGCTGGCGTCCGGGCGCTTCCGTTTGCCGAGGTGTGAATGAATACTCATTCAGTGACCCCTAAGCTTGATCTAGTCTCTATTGACTGACGAGTCAAGTCACATTCGGCGTTCCTGGATGCAGTGGAAGGGAGGCTGACGGAAGCGGACTCCCACAGGATCGCCTGGGGATGGGAGAGGTCCCGGGCTCGCCAAGGCCCAAAGAGAAGGTACTGAGCCCCCTTCTGGGCTGACCTCGACGACCCCCACCCCGCCGCGAAGCGCGACCGAGCGAACCGTTCCCTGCAGGTCGCCGGATCCCGGGGCCGCCACCTCCAACTCGTCGGGCAGCAAGACGACCGTGGCTGGCCCATCCTCGCCTCCCTCACGCACCGGAAAGGCCCAATCCGCACAGCGGAGGAAATTCCCAGTCCGCTCGCCCGCGACGAGGCTCGACCCCCCGAAGAACGAAGCGACAAAGAGGTCTCTGGGTTGGCGGCGTAGGTCCTCGGGAGAGCCCTCCTGCACCATCCTGCCGTCGCGCAGCACGTAGACCCGATCGGCCAGGGCCGCCTCGTCTCGGTCGTGAGTCACCAGAAGGCCGGCGGTGCCGATGGAGCGAAGGGTCGCAAAGAGCTCGGTTCGGAGCTCCTGGCGGAGGACGGAGTCGAGGCTGGCAAAGGGCTCGTCGAGCAGCACCAAGGCGGGCTCGGGGGCGAGTGCGCGACCCAGGGCCACGCGCTGAAGCTGGCCCCCGGAGAGCCGGTGCGGTGCCCGTGCGAGGAGGTCGCCCAACTGCAGCAGCTGACACAGCTCCTCCAAGCGCCGGTTCTGCGCACTTTCGTCCTGATCCCAAAGCCCAAAGGCGAGGTTTCCTCGCACATCCAGGTGGGGGAAGACCGCTCCCTCCTGAAACACCAGCCCGATCTGGCGGTCTTCCGGTGGCACCAGAACCCCGTCGCCATTCAGGATGCGCCCTCGGTAGCGGCAGCTGCCTTCGTCCAGAGCCTGGAGGCCCGCGATCGACCGCAGTACTGTGGTTTTTCCGCAGCCCGATGGGCCGACAAGCGCGACCATCTCGCCGGTCTCAATCCGAAGGTTCAGGTCCGAGACGACGAATTGGTCGCCAAGTCGCACCCGAAGGTCGCTGAGCTCGAGAAGGG
>CAZQTQ010000350.1:0-5231 GCA_964596025.1 uncultured Rickettsiales bacterium | reverse complement strand
GGGGCAGCCCCAGCTGGCCGCCGCCGGTTGCGGTGGCTGTCTGCCGGTGGTGGAGGCCTTGGTCCAGGCTGAGTTCCATAGGGGCTCCATTGCGCCGCAGGGGCGCAATCTCCCCATTGTGGGACGTGCAACTGAGCTGCCCTTCGTGCCGGCGGCTGCGGTCGCGGGGCCGAGCGACTAGCTTTGCTCCTGGGGGGTTCGGCCCCTCCCGCCCTCAAGCCCGATCCGACGAGATTCTTTTCGAGCCAATTCGCGCCGGAGGGCGGCTAAGCGCCTGAAATGACGACCCCCTTGGGCGGTACTGAGAATCATTGTCAATTTCATCAAGAAAATTAGTCACTTGGGACTAGAAAGGGCGAGCCGTGAACGCTAGATTGGCCTCGCAACCAACTGGGAGCAGGCCATGAAGGGCGATGCGGAAATCATTGAGCTGTTGAACGAGGTCTTGACGGCCGAACTGACAGCAATCAACCAGTACTTCATCCACTACAAGATGTGCGCGAACTGGGGCTACAAGAAGGTGGCCTCAGAAAAGAAAAAGGAGTCCATCGAGGAGATGCATCACGCCGACAAGGTCATGGATCGCATCCTATACCTCGAGGGCATTCCCAACATGCAGCGGCTGAACCCCGTGATGGTCGGCGAGAATGTTCAGGAGATGCACAGCCTGGACTTGCAGCTCGAGCTCGGCGCGGTCGAACGTCTGAACCGTGTCATTGCGGTCTGCCGTGACAAGGGCGACAACGGCACCCGCCAGATGTTGGAAGAGATTCTGAAGGACGAAGAGCATGCGGTGGACGAGCTGGAAGCCCAACTCGGCATCATTGAGACCATCGGGCTCGAGGCCTACCTGGCCGAGATGATCCACGACTGAGGGAGCTGCCCCAGTCCGCTGCGGGACAAGGCGCTCGGCCCGAATCCATGCCCCCTAGAAGTTGAGGGGGTGGGGTTCGATCTCCACCTCCCGGGCGTCCCGCAAGCTGAGCCCCGTCGAGGTCATGATGTGGACGGAGAACTCCACCGTCTCCCCAGCAAGCTCGTCGTCGTCCTCGATCTCGACGACAGCAAAGCGCCCCACCTGCTCGTGACTCCAGCCCTCTGCGCAATCGGCAATGGGGTCCAGGCCTTGGGTGAACGGCTCGCTCTTCACCAGATTCGTCCCGTCGAGGCGGACCTCGAACTGGGCGGTGGGATTGCTGGGATCGTTCAAGTCATCGGGGTTTCCGGCGTCCAGGCTGCGGACGCGGAGGGAGCCCAGGAGGTGGTAGCCGCCCTGGGGGCCGAAGACGACCTGAACGGTGTCGCCGTTTTCGATGGCTACGAACTCCAGGTCGCCGGTGCCCAACTCGATGGCGGGGTCGTCCTCCACCGTGCAGGGCTCCTCCTCACTGCAACCAGTGGCGAAGAGGGCCGCCGCAAGGACCACTCCGAGAGCCTCTATGGGCCACGGGATTGTGCCGCAAGGGTCTCTGCCCTTCGGCTGGCCCGGCTCCCTCAGAGGCAGAGGCAGGCGCAATCGTCGTTCCTTCTTGCGCAACTCTCGCCGGTTCGCGCTTCGATGACCTCGTGCCAGGTGTCGGTACTCAGCTCGTAGCGCCAAGTGTCGTCGAGGTGATCGCTGCACTCGGCGTGCATTCCCCCGAAGACCCAGAGGTTGTCGTACAGGAAGCCGTGCATGCCTCGGTGGCGGCGCTCGGGGGCACTGAGGTCGGGGTCGACGTAGTCGGCGGGGACCTCGGATTCGTTGTCCAGGCAGCCCAAGACGGTCTGGTCGAAGACATCTCCCTCGTAGATGAGCTCCCAGGTCTTCTCGCCTCGGTCAAAGGCCCAGAGGTCGTTGGCGTCCCCTATGTCGGTGTGTCCGCCAAAGGCGAGGTAGCGGTCTCGGTCCGCGTCGTAGGCGACCGCCGGGTGCATGCGGGTCGAGGGTGCATCGCCGTCGCTGCTGCCGTTGTGCAGCCGATCCCAGTCGAAGTCGTCGAAATCCAGGGCGTAGAAGTCGTTGTAGGCCATGCTCTGGAAGTCGCCGATCTGGCCGGCCAGGACGAGGAGCTTGTTGCGCTTGCTGTCGTAGGCGCTGCCGAAGAAGGCGCGAGACGAGGGGGCTGACCCGCTGGTCTCGACTTCCTCCCAGCCGGCATCGGCAGTCCAGCGCCAGAGCTCGGACGAAGGCTGGATCTGCAGGGCGTTGGCGTTGGTGTTGCCGCCCCAGAGGTAGAAGGCTCGGGCGTCTCCGTCCCAGGCCGAGACGGGGTAGTAGCGGCCCGCCGGCGTGGTCTCGCCCTGACCGTCGTCGAGCAGCGACCAGGAGCTGGTCTCGAAGTCAAAGGCCCAGAGGTCGTTGTACAGGTCGTAGTTGCCCGAGGTGCCGGCTTCACGCCATCGGCCTCCGAAGAGGAGGGCGCGACGTCCCGCCACATCCATGGACGTCGCGAAGCGGCCTCGAGACGAGGGGCTGTTTTCGGAGGCCACCTCACGCCACCCGAAGCCGGGCTCGAAGATCCACGTGTCATCGAGGTAGGCAGCTGAGGGCATCTGGTTGACGATCGGCCCCTCGTTCCCAGCGAAAATCATGATGGAGTTCGAGGTCTCATCGGCCGAAGCGATGACCTCCGAACGTTTGCTAGGGCGCTCTTGGCTTTCGATCTGGTCCAGGTCGAGGCGAGCGACGCTGGCGGGCTGGCATGCTACTCCGGACAGGGCGAGGGCCAGCAAGTAGGATGGGGCGATTTTGCGCATGTTTTCTCCGGAGAACGGCGGAAAGCTAACGGGGAATCGCTCTACTGTCGAGCGAATACTCCGCCTCTGAGCCCCACGAAAGCTCCATCGTGAACCCGCAGCCGCCTTCTCCGAACTCCACTGAGCCACGGCTCGGCATTCTGCTCTGGGCCGCTGGTGGAGTAGCGGCCATCTTGCTCTTTGCGGTGGTGCGACTGAGCCGCTTGGCCGTTGCCGCGGTCGCCATGCCTTGGGAACTGAATCACTGGGTCTTTCTGAGCGTCTGGATCCCGTTCATGGCCTACTCGGAGGGCTACCGGGGCTTCCAACTTCGCTTCTCCCCCATGGTTGTATCGCGGGCCTGGCACTTGGCGGTGCGGGACAAGCCGGAGCCCTGGAAACTGCTGCTGGCGCCTCTGTTCGCCATGGGTTTCTTCTGTGCCAGCCGGAAGCGCCTCCTGACCTCGTGGCTCCTGACCGTCGCCATCGTTGGTTTCGTCTGGTGTGCCCGGCAGTTGCCACAGCCTTGGCGAGGCCTCGTCGATATTGGGGTCGTGGTCGGTCTGGGCTGGGGCATCGTCTGGATTGGGGTTTCCCTCCAGGAAGCGCGCCGGTTCGGGCTCCTGGCTGACCCGCAGCTACCCCAGTCCCCTCAGTCCTCCTCTACCCCGTAGGATCCTTCCGATGAGCGACGATCCCAAGACCTGGACCGACGAGCAGTGGCGAGAACGTCTGGACCCCGAGCAGTACCGCGTCCTCCGCGAGAAGGGGACCGAACGCCCGTTCAGCGGCGCCTATTGGGAGGCCGGGGCTCAGGGCACCTACCGCTGCGCAGGCTGTGGAACACCGCTCTTCTCTTCCGAGGAGCAGTTCGACTCCGGCTGCGGTTGGCCGTCCTTCTCCGCACCCGTGGACGAGCAAGTTGTCGAGGAGGAGGAGGATCGGGCCTATGGCATGGTTCGCACCGAGACCTTGTGTCACAACTGCGGCGGCCACCTCGGGCACGTCTTCGACGACGGTCCCACGCCCTCGGGCTTGCGCTACTGCATCAACAGCGCGGCCATCTCGCTGGATGAGGACTAGCCCGCGTCCCTCGATCCCTGGCCAAAGCGGGCGATGAGGACGGTCAGCCCGTAGCCCAGGGCGGCGAGGGCCAGAGAAGCCAGGATCTGGGTCAACGAGGGGTCGAAGTGGGCGAGTGGCCAGTCCTCGGGGTCGATGCTGCCCAGAGTTTCGGCGGTTATTGCCGCGCCCTTGACCACGGATCCCAGGGCCGGCTCCTGGCCCGCCTGGAACGGCCAGAGACCGAGCACTGAGCCCAGCAGGAGGCCCAGGAGCAGCCCGAGGGTCTCCTGGGCCCGCGTGGCGAGCAGCCACTTCAAGAGGTTGCTCAGCCCGACCACGCCGATCACCACGCCAATTCCTACCGGCACGACGACATGCATGGACTCCAGAATCATGGCGAGATCTGCGCCCTTGAGGCCGTCCTTGAGGAGGCGAACCGCGGAGAGGATGGGGACATACTGGCCCAGTAGGAGCAGCAAGTAGCTGCCGCTGATGCCCGGCAGGATCATTGCCGATGCGCCGGCGATGCCGGCGACCAACGAGATGCTGTAGCCGCTGGTGGCCGAGGCCGGGGACCCGCTGATGGCCGCGATGGCCACCATGGGAACGAGGCCGGCGGCGCATCCCAGCCACAGGCGTCCCGTTGCCGGGTGGGCCAGCTTCCAGACCACGGGTACTCCGCCCAAGGTTAGGCCGATGAAGAGGCTGAACATGACCCAGCGCTGGTGCACGACGAGGTGGAGGATTGGGCCGGCGAAGAGGAGAATGGCCAGGCCGGCGGCGAGGACGATGGAGCCCAAGAGCACCTGCTCGCGGAGCTTCCAACGGAAGGTCGTCAGGTTGGCGACTCCATCAATGAAGCCCTTGTAGACGCCAGCTGCCAGCAGCATGGTGCCGCCGCTGATGCCGGGGACGAGGTTGGCCAGGCCCATCAGTAGGCCACCAAAGCCGCCTCGAGCGACAAGACTGGGCAGGGGCTCCTCGGGCGGGGACCCAGCAGGCGGGGCATCAGCCGTCGGCTGCGGGCTGGGATCGGGCGGAGTGTCCGTCACGGCAAGTTCCAGTGGTTGGGGCGTAGAGGGCGGCAGACCCAGACGCCTAGATGCGGGCGGCCAGTCGGGTTCCTTGGTCGAAGGCGCGGCGCGCGTCCAGCTCCCCAGCGCGCTCGGCCCCGCCGATGACGTGCACATCGATGCCCCGCTCACGCAGGGGCTCGAGTAGCTCGTTGCGCGAGACCTGGCCGGCACAGATCACGATGTGATCGACCGGGAGAGTCTGGGCCTCCCCGCCGACCGTCAAGTGCAGCCCTTCGTCGTCGATTCGCGTGTATTGACAGTTGTTCATGAGCTTCACCTTGCGATTCTTGAGCGCGGCGCGGTGGATCCAGCCCGTCGTTTTTCCGAGCCGCGACCCCATCTTGCCGGGACTGCGTTGGCAGAGCGTGACCT
>CAZQTQ010000349.1:0-5238 GCA_964596025.1 uncultured Rickettsiales bacterium | reverse complement strand
GGTCGCCTTCAAGTCTCCCGTGTGGCCCACCATGTCCCCGTTGGCGTAGTTCAGGCGCAGGAAGTCGGGACGGTCCGGGCTGCGCAAGGCTTCGATTGTGGCCGCGGTTACCTCGGCAGCCTTCATCTCGGGCCGCTGGTCGAAGGGGAGGGAATCGCTGGGTACCTCGATGTAGCGCTCCAAACGGGAGTCGAACATCCCGCTACGGTTCCCGTTCCAAAAGTAGGTCACGTGACCAAATTTTTGGGTCTCGGCGCAGGCGAGTTGCCTCAGCCCAGACGAGGCCAGGTACTCGGAGAGGGTCTCGATGACACGCGGCGGCTGCACAAGAAATCGCGGGGGGAGCCCCGTGTCCCCGTCGTACTGCATCATCCCCGCGAAGCGCAGCTCGGGGCGCCGCTTGCGATCGAAGGGAACCTCACCGACGAAGGCCCGCGTGATCTGGATGGCCCGATCTCCCCGAAAATTGCAGAGGATGACGGCGTCCCCATCCTCGACCGGCGCGACGGGTCCATCGTCGTCAGCAACGACAAAGGCCGGTAGGTACTGATCGATCGTACCGGGCCGCTCTCGGCGGAAGGTCTCCACCGCCTCGATCGCCGAACCAAAGCTTCGCCCCTCCCCTAGGACGTGGGCCTGCCACCCCCGCTCGACCATCGCCCAGTCGGCTTCGTAGCGGTCCATGGTGACCACCATGCGCCCGCCGCCCGACGCGATGCGGTAGTCGCGACCCGCCTCCCTGTGGGCGGCGAGATCGCGCTCGAGGCGGTCCAAGTAGACCTCCGCTGAGACCGGGGGGACGTCGCGCCCATCGAGTAAGGCGTGTACGTAGGCCCGCCGACACCCGCTGGCCGCAGCGCCAGCGAGGAGGGCGTGGAGGTGGTCTTGGTGGGAGTGCACGTTTCCGTCGGACAGGAGGCCCACGAGGTGCAGGGCAGCACCGGTACGCCCTAGGGGCCCAACAAGCCAGTCCCAGGTCTCGCCCGCGACGAGGTCGCCACTTCGCATCGCGTGGTCGACCAAGGTGGCGCCCTGGCCAAAGACCCGCCCGGCACCCAGGATGTTGTGGCCGACCTCGGAGTTGCCCATGTCGCCGTCTGATGGCAGGCCTACGGCGCGGCCATGTGCGTGGAGCGGCTGCCAGGAGCCGGCGGCCAACCGGTCCAGGGTGGGGGTCGTTGCCAACCACACGGCATCGCCTTCGTCGCGTCTGCCGATCCCCACACCGTCCATCACGACGACGGCCACGGGACCAGGCCGGCGATCAAAACGGAGGTGGGGGCGAAGATGAAGGCTTCCCATCAGCTTCGGGCAGTTTTCCACGCCACAGGCCGCCTGTCATCGCCCCACTGTCCCAGCCCCCAGCCGAGTGACCTTGACACTCACTTCGACATCCCGCGAGGATCAGACGAGGGGTGCAGGGATCTCTCGGCCACCCCGAGGACCACACGTGAACCAGGTCGGCCTACTCGTTGCCTCTCCACAGATGGCCGACGCCTTCTTCTCCGAAGCCGTCGTCTTGCTCTGCGACTACAACGAAGAAGGCGCGCTGGGCATCGTTATCAACCGGGTGACGGAGATCCAGTCCCCTTTGGTCCTGGATCAGATGGGCGTTACCGATCGCGGGGGCATCGAGGGTCCGGTTCTTTGGGGAGGGCCAGTCCAGCCGGGCGCGGTCTTTCTGACGTTCAGCCGCGAGCCCAATGCCGCAGCCCCCATGGACAACGAGGACGAGACCACACCCATCTTTCGGGTGGCAAAAGACCTGCTCGTCTCGCCCTCACGCGACATCATCGCCGCAGTCTCCGGGGACCCGGGCAACCCCGGCGCCTTCTTGTCACTGGGCTACTCGGGGTGGGCTCCGGGACAGCTCGACAACGAAATCCAGCGGGGCTCGTGGATCTTCATGGAAATCGACCGACAGTTGCTCTTCGAGACCCCACCCGAAGAGCGCTACGAAGCCTGCCTGCTGAGCCTGGGGGTCGAATCGGGGATGATCTGGATGCACCCCGTCAACGAGTAGGGACGCCTAATCCTGCTCGCCCGTGGAGAACCGAAGCTTGATGTCACCGACCTGAATGGTCGCCCCGGTATGCAGCTTCAGCTGCTTGCGAACGCGGTTCCCACCCACCCGAACTGGGTTCCACAGCGGCGCCTTGGCTACGAGCCACCACTGCCCGCTCCGATGCTCTACCACCGCCGCCACCTTGCCGAAGATGCGGCGGCCTTCGAGCCGAACCCGGCATGTAGGGGTGTGTCCAATTGCGAGCGAGGGCTCGTCCAATGGGACCAAGTCAAGCCCTTCCTCCTTCATGACCGAAAGGTGAGGAGCGCTCTTGACCTTCATGTTGGCGAGGAGACCCTGAAGCTCCTCTCGAGTCGTGTTGACTGTACTCGGGCCGTCTAACTGGGGGTCACTGGCCTGGTCCCAAGGCGCTGACCCTCCCTTCGCTTGGGCACCGGATACTGCCGCAACCGCTTGGGTTTTGATCTCGTCCTCCTTGGATGCGTCCGACTCCCCGCCATCCACAAGTCCGTCCAACTGGGCCCGCCCTCGCAGGCTCTCCGCTTCGGGGGTGGCCTCTTCGTAGCGAAGTGTGTGCTTGCCCAAGAGGATGCGATCACCAACCCGGAGCCGCGCGTGCTTGACCTGGCTGTCGTTGACTATCGTACCGTTAGGCCCCCCAAGGTCCCGAATGATGTGGGCGCCCATTTCGGCCTGAAGAACCGCGTGCTTCCGGCTGACGATGGGGTTGCCGTCGAGGGCGATGTGGGCGGTACGACCCCGACCGATAACCACGTCCGGCTCATCAAGGAGGAAAGTCCCTTGCTTGCGACCGTTGAAGAGGACTGTGAGCTGCTTCACGGGCCCCAGGTTACCTCAGATCGGATGGCCTGGTAGAGCAGCGGAATGCTGCGGTCGAGGCGGTAGTCGATGTTGCTGTGGTTGTCGCTGAACTCCTCGTAGACCACTGGCACTCCGCTCGCGTCGAGGGCCGCCTTCATTTGGCGAGCTCCGTAGTGCAGGTGGTACTGGTCCTTGGAGCCGCAGTCCACAAAGAGACAGCCCAAACGCTTGAGGGACTCGCTGTAGTTCGGAATCATTCGCACCGGATCCCAGGCCAACCAACGCTCCCATCGCTCCGGCACCAGCACTCCCGTCTGGAGATCTACGGGCAGTTGGAAGCCGTCCCGGTGATCGGGCAGGGGATCAAAGCAAGCAGCCATTGCCAGATGCATGATGGCGTGGGTCATCGCCGGGCTCCGCTTCTTCTTGATGTAGAAGCCCTCCAAGAAGTCCGAAACGGACCCGAACCTATTGATTTCATTCAGAGTCTTTGGAAGGTCGGTGAGGAAGCAGAACTCGAAGTAGGAGTCACCGGAGTGACAGGCCACGGCGGACCAACGCTCGGGGTGCAGCATGCCTTGCACGATGGCACCGAAGCCTCCAGACGACTTGCCTGCAACCGCCCGGTGTCGCGGACCGGGGAGGGTTCGGAGTTCGCGGTCGACGAACTCAACTAGCTCGCCCAGATAGCGGTCGTAGTCGCCCGAAGCTGAGGAGTCGATGTACTGGGAGCCCCCGAGCTTCGTGAAGCAGTCCGGGAAGACCACGATGGTAGGCCCCAAGGCACCCTCTAGCTGAAGGCGGTCCAGCCGCTCGACAAAGGTCTCCCCCCACGGGCGCCAGGCCAGCTTGGACTCACCAATGCCCATGAAGCCAGCAAGATAGAAGACGACCGGATAGTGGCGTGCGGGTTCTGCCTCGTAGCCAGGAGGGAGGTAGACCGGAAGTTCGCGCCGGTAAGGATCCCCGAGGCGGTTGCCCCGCAGGCAAGAACTCTCGTGCTGGAGGCGAAGGATTCGACCCTGTGTCATGTACGGCTCCCTGAGGAAAAGCACCCTAGCAGGCCGGCTTCAGGCAAAGGGGGAGGGGGTTCAGTCCAGCCACAGATGCCCTTGGCAGCGCAGGACAGGCCCTTTATGGTGCCGTCCCCCGTTGTCCTCTGAGGAGCCTCCATGATCCGCCTCCGCTTCGTCGTCCTCACCCTCCTGTTGCCGCTCCTTTTGATGGGATGTCCCGGCGCCATGACGGTGAATGAGCTGGGGATCTTCGACGACCCGGACCAAGGGGACGACGACTCTGCAGCAGGCGACGACGACGACACCACTGGAGGCGACGACGACGACACCACAGGCGGGGACGACGACGACACTGCAGGCGGGGACGACGACGACACCGCTGGAGGCGACGACGACGACACCACTGGAGGCGACGACGACGACAGCGACCCGGGCCCCATCGTTCCGACCGACTGCGGGCCCTATAGCGAACCCGACGCCGAGTGGAGCGGAAAGCCCAGCCGCACCTACTCAGGCTCTGCCACCATCAGCGCAGCCGGCAAAGGCCAACCCTGGGACTGGACCGGCTGCGAGGTCTTGCGACTCTTCAACGAGGTCCGCGAGCTGGTCTGCGAGGTCGTCTGGGACGTTAGCGGTCCATCCGTCGCCTATGAAGATGAAGGTGGAGGCGCGATCTGGGATTACGAATTGACCTTCGCCCTCAATGAGGCGGACACCAGCTGCACGGAACAGACAGCAAAGAACCAGGCCTACCAGCTCGACGCCCGCTACTACCAGTACCGGCTCAACTTTCCCAACTGGGCCTGGAGTACATTGGAGATTGACTGGGCCAACTGGAACAGCAACGACTTCGACGAGTGGACCGAGGCACCCTTCACCCACGCCGGTGATTGGAACTGGATCGCCTTCGACTACGGCGTCGAATTCCAAGAGTGGTAGCGCAGACTAGCGGAGCGGTTGAGACCGCCGACCGCCAACGTTAGAGTCCCCCCTATGAAGCAGGTCAAACTCCCGTTGTTCGTCCTGGTCTGTCTGGGTGCAGCCGCCTGGGCCTTCTACCTCATCGGCGTCCACTTCGACGTGGTCGCGGGACTCGAAGGCGGAGCCTGCGGCGAAGGCCAAGGCTGCGGCAATGCCTGCAGTGCTCAAACCGAAAGACCCTGGGCAACCAGCGGTTGTGCCTGCAGCGCCAGCAAAGTCCAAAGGTAAGAGTGTTCGTTTCGGAGATGATGGACAAGATCACTCAGAGTCAAGTAACCCAAGAATGTGGCTCGTTGATACAGGTAGTCCGTTCGATCTAACCTCCCGAGAAATTATGGACCCACAGAGTGGAAATTGGATTGAACGGACTGACGACGGGATCACGCTGTGCAC
>CAZQTQ010000348.1:0-5267 GCA_964596025.1 uncultured Rickettsiales bacterium | reverse complement strand
GCCTGGACGGTTTGGAGGTCTGCCGAAGGCTCAAGTCCTCGCCCGCAGGGCAGCTAACGCCGGTCCTCTTGGTCTCCGCCCGAACCGACAGCCGCAGCCGCATCGCTGGCCTCTACGGAGGAGCGGACGATTACATCAGCAAGCCCGTCGACCTGCGCGAATTCGCGGCCCGAGTCGAGGTACTCCTCCGGGTGCGCGACCGGTACCGCCAGCTGGCAGAGCGCCGGGGCGATGCGATCGATGCCGCCCTTTTGGACGGCATGAGCGGTCTCCTGAACTCGATGTACTTCCAGCGGCGCATCGAGGAAGAGATCGCCCGGATGGACCGCTACACCGGCTCCTTGACTCTGGTGGTGGCCGACCTGGTGGGCCTCCCAGATCCTTCCGCAGAAGACGAAGAGGAGAGCCTCGATCGCGTGGGAGACGACATTTTCCCCGGCCCCACCGACCGCCTGGTTCGAGCCGCAGGCCAAGCCCTGCGAACCTGTCTGCGTCGCCAAGACCTGCTGGCACGGATCCGACGGAGTCGATTCGCCATCCTCTTCCCCGAGACGAACCGTCGGACCGTCCAAATTGCGATCGATCGGCTCCAAGCCGCCGCTTCAGCGGTGCCGGCCAATCCCGACGGGGACGGCGGCCCAGCTGCCGGCCTGTCCTTGCGGATGGGCATCTCTGAACTCGACCCGAAGATGAACGCGGACACCCTGCTGGCCGCCGCTGAGCCGCGATGATCTCTGCCCTTTGGCCTCGACTCGTCCTGCTGGCTCTCGGACTCGGACTGGCGGCCGCCTGCACCGAGCCCGACCACACAGCCAAGACAAAAGACACCCAGCCGGACTACCAGCCCGATGTCTCTCTGGATTTGCACGCCCTGAGCCAGCGCCGGGAGGGCGGCTCTGGCGCCGAGTTGGAGAAGGAGGCCGCTGAAAAACGATCGCGCCAGTCCCACCGCCAGGTCGTGGCCAGCAGCGACGAGGAGCCCGGGCTCCTCGAAAGGGAGCGGTCGGCGAAGTCGGCGGGCTCCCCTCAACCCCGGAACTTCGACTTCCGCCCCCAGGACCAGCTCAGCCGCAGCTCCAGCGCGGGCACCGAGGTCCCTTCGGACCTCGAGAGGGCCAGCTACTTCCGCTCGGGCGGCGGCTTCGACATCCGCAAGGCCCAAGCCGTCGTGCAACGGTTCAGCAGCCGCTACGGCTCCTGCTTTGCGGCGGCCAAGGACGGCCCAAGTCCCGACGGTGGCCGCATCGATCTGCGCATCACGGTCGATGTCGACGGACGGGCCACTTCCATCGCCCTGGACCCCGCGTCCCCCGTCCGAGATAGCGGACTGGCTACCTGCCTCGCCGCCAAGCTCCAGGGCCTAAGCTATCCCCAGGCCAAGGGCTCCGCCGCGGTCTTTGTCGTTCCCTTCCAATTCTGAATCGGGGCCTCCCAACTCGGCCCGGAGACGTGGGCAAAGGGGCTGGGCTGCCCTCTAGCCGACCTCGCCCCCACCGGCCTTAGGGGCCCGCTCCACGAATCGGCTCCAGGGCTTGAAGAGCACCAGCGCCACCGGCAGAAGGAGCAAGTCGCCCAGTAGAGCCGCAAACAGGGTTACAGCCCCCAAGACCCCCATCTGAAAGATCCCGACAAAGCGGCTCGTCATCATCGTCGCGAAGCCAAAGACCAGCAGCACCGAGGTGAAGATGATGGCGCGGCCGGTGCTCAGTATCGTCAGCTTCACCGACCCGACCCGGTCCTTGGTTCGAATCAGCTCCTCCCGGTAGCGGGTCAGGAAGTGGATGGTGTCGTTTACAGCCACCCCCAGCGCTACCGAAAAGATGAGCGCAGTGGACGTACGAAGCGGAATCCCAAACCACCCCATGAAGCCGAGGGTGACAAGCAGGGGGATCAGGTTGGGGATCATCGCCAGGAGCCCAATGCGGAAGGAGCGCAGGAGCACCATCATCAGGAGCGATATGATGAAGAAAGCCGTGGTGAGGGACGCCAGCATGTCTTCCACCAGACGGGACAGCGCGCGCGCCGCGATGAGGCTTCCGCCAGTGACTCGAACCTCGATGCCCTCCGAGCGGCCCGCCTCGGTCCCGAAGACCTCATCGATGAGCGGAACCACAGGCGTACCGCACTGGGCCCGCGGGTCGCAGTCGCCGCTCCCGTCGTACCAAGAGAAGAAGTTCGAGGTGCCCCAGTCCTTCAGCGTCGCCGAGATGCGGGCATTCTGGCGATTAACGCCTAAGAGCGAGTCTAGAAAGCTCGGGTCCTCGCTCATTTGGAAGAGCAACAGGTACTGAGTCACTTCCTCCCGAGTCTCCGGGATAAGTCGCTCCCCCGTCATGACAAAGGCGATCTCCTTGACCAAATCGACGACGGAAGCGGTGTGCCCAACAAAGGGATCGGCCTCCATATGTTCCTGCAGCGCTTCGATTGCCCGCAAGACCTCGGGCTCCAGGACACCACCTTCTTTCGATGTGCGGATCGCAACCTCGGCGGGCATGACCCCGGTCAGCACATCTTCGGTGTGATGCAGACCCTTGCTAATGGGGTGGTGAGGGAAGAGCTCTTCCAGAAGGAAGCTGTCGGTCCTCACCCGGAAGGAGCCCGCAATACAAGCCAGACAGAGCGCCCCAGTCACCGCGACAACGAGCAACCGCTTCTCCGTCGTCACCTTGCCCAGCCAAGCGAGGAGGCTACCGATGGCGCCCTCTTTCGGGTCGACCCGCACCCCTGAGACCGGCTCTTTCGTCAAGGACAGGACCGCCGGGACCAGCGCCAGAATCACCACATAGGCCAGGACCAGCCCCACCGCAGCCACCCGTCCCATGCCCCTGATGATGTCGATCCGGGCCACCATCAGGCTGGCAAAACCAACCGCAGCGGTCAGCGTCGTCAGGAAGCAAGCACCCCCGATGCGCACCACCATCCGCGAGATTGCGCTGTCCTTGGTCTCGCCGGCCCCGAGTTCTTGGTAGTAGGTCGTCAAGAAGTGCACGGCATCGCCCACCCCGATAACCAAGAGCAAGGTGGGGACAATCGCGTTGATGATATTGAAGTAGTCCTCGGCTAGGACCATGTAGGCAACGGTCCAGGTGACGGCGAGGAACACCGCAACCAGGGGCAGGATCACGCTGGTTGCGCTGCGGAAGAGGGTCCCCAGCACAATGACCATAAGTACGACCGAGATGGCGAGCGTGCGGCTCATGTCGCCCTGAAGAAGGAGCGCATACTCCCGGTTAATGACCGGAAGTCCCACAAGCTGCATCTCGAGGGCCGAATCGTCATGGGCCACCAAGATCTCTTTCATCTTGGCCAACACGGGACGGCGCTTCACCTCATCCACGAAGCCGTCGTCGAACTTGGCGAGAATGGCGGTGGCAGTCCCGCTCGGATTGACAAAACGGTTGCGATAGAGCCGATTGGTAGTAGTGCGCTCCTTGAGAGCAGCCGCCTCCTCGGCCGTATTCGGAAGCTCGTCCAGCAGGGGCAGGACCTCGATCCAGCCCGGCTGGCCCCTGACCTGTTGCATCGTGGCGAGGCTGTAGACGCGGTCTACGTGTTCGAGCGCTCCCAACTGGTCGGACAGGCTCTGGACTCGCTCCAACACTCCTCGGTCAAAGATGTCTGGCGCCTCGAGCAGCACCATCACCATCGCGTCTTCGTCCCCAAATCGGGACCGGTGTTCGGCGAGAAACTGGACTTCCTCATCCGCAGTCAAGAAAATCGACCGCGGCGAAAAGTCGAAACGAACGTCTTTGGCCTGCCAAGCGGCCGCAACAGTCACCACAGCCAGGGCAATAATGACCGGCCAGCGAGTTCGGAGAAGAAATTCGGCGAGAATGCGGAACACGAGACTACTCGGGCGTAAGACGCCCAATCGACACCTGAGAGGGTGAAGGACCTTAGCACAGGGCTCCACCCACCCTTTGACAGGGATTTCATCGGCTTGCTAAACCGCTACCACTCTGAAGGAATTTGTGCGTGTTTGATGCAACCACAGGTGCTTCTCTGCAAGCACGGCGTAGCCCGATGGCCGGGCTTGCGTCGCTGGCCATACACGCCTTGGTTATTGGCGCAGTCCTCTACTTCACGACCCGAGCCGTCATCGAAAAACCGCCCGAACAGCTAGAGATCACCTTCTTCTCCGCCGCACCGCCCCCCCCACCACCTCCTCCTCCAGCTCCGTCCAAGAAAAAGAAGACCACCAAGAAGAAGAAAGAAAAAGAGCCAGACATCACACCAGACGAGCTGGTCCAACCTCAGGAGGTCCCCGAAGAGATCCCCGAAGAGGAGGTGGAGGAGGAAGAGGAGATCGAGGAGGTCGACGGCGGCGTCGTAGGCGGCGTCGAAGGTGGAGTGGCCGGTGGAGAGCTCGGCGGAGAGCTCGGCGGGGTCATCGGTGGGGAAGTCGGGGGTGACATCGCCTCGCTCGGCATCGGGCAGAGCCGAGGCCAGTGCATCCGCAAGCCGACGATCCGTTACCCCGAACAAGCCAAACAGATGGGCATCGAGGGAATGGTTAAGGTACGCATCCTCATCGGCACCGACGGCAAGATCGTCAAGAACAAGGAGGAGATCTGCCGGGCCTTCCAATCGGCGGACAAGAAGACGCGACGAACTCGCTGGCATCCCCGCCTCTGCATCGAAGCCGTCAGCGGCCCGGAGGCGCTCTACTACGAAACACTCATTGCATGGGGTACGGCAAAGTTCCGGCCCTGGAAGTCCGGAAACGTCTATTCCCGTTACTGGGGAAACATCACCACGGACTACAAACTCCGGTAGGAGAAAAAGGAGAATCCCGTGGACTTTTCACTGTCTGCCATCTTTGAACACTTCACCTTTGCCACTTGGTGCGTAGCCCTCGTCTTGCTCGTCATGTCGGTCCTGACGGTGGCGGTCTTCATTAACCGGGCCCTGCACTTTCTCAAGGCCAAGAACCAGAGCCTCGCCTTTGCGGCAGCCGCAGGGGAATCCATGGAGAAGGCCAAGATCGGAGAGGTCCTAGAACACTCCGAGGACGAGGCCTACAAGTTCTCCTACCTCGCGCGCATCGTCGCGACGGGACTGAAGGAAGGTCAGGAACTCAAGGCCCGGAATGAGGGCAGGCTGGAGGACCTCAGCACCGTCACCTCGGCGATGGAGCGGACCGTCTCCCAAGAGGACAGCAGCCTGCGCAAGTGGATGACGGTACTGGCGACTGTCGCCTCGACAGCTCCCTTTGTGGGGCTGCTCGGCACGGTGTTCGGGATCATCAACTCCTTCAAAGGCATGGA
>CAZQTQ010000347.1:1578-5276 GCA_964596025.1 uncultured Rickettsiales bacterium | reverse complement strand
GTCCTCGCGCCGGAAGCCCCGACCCTCTACCGAGCCCCCGAATACTTCCTCCTGAGCCCGGACCTCGAAGGGGGAGGCAACGATGACCTCTTTCTCCTACCGTTCCTCGCAGTCGAAGAGGCCCTCCCCGGACTGTGCACCTGGCTCGACGACGGCACCGTCGGGGTCGCGGCGATTCCCAAAGGCCAGTGGCCCCAGCTATTCGCTGCGCTGAAGCCCTCGCTATTGAGCGTTCAAGAGGCACTCGATGGTGCCGAGGCGGCCTACGACCCCGCCGAGGACCACCCCGGTGCAGATGACCGCGGCGGCTCAGGCCGCCAAAGGGGGTGGTGGAAACTCTGGTAGCCTCACCAGGGGATGTATACGGTCGCCAACCTCGGTCGCATCTGCGACATGCTCGTCGAAGACGGCCTCATGCACGAAGGCCAGGTAAAAGACGTGATGGTGCGCTACTCCATCCAGGAGAAGCGCGTCCTCATCGAGAAGCGAAACCAGCTCCGGAAAGCCTCAGGACGAAACCGAATCCCCTACGAGGTAGGGGAGATGGAACTCATCGCCTCCTTCAAGTTCCCCCTCCCGGGCAAAGATGGCCAACTGCTGACCGAGTACCTCATCACGGAGTGCGTAGCCCGGCACCTGAACCTCCCCTTTTACGTTCCCGACCCGACCAAGCTCGACTACAGCTTGATCACAGGCACGTTCCCCGGCCAATTCGCCGAACGGCACCTCCTCATCCCGGTCCAAAAGAGCAAGAAGGCGATCACCTTCGCCTTGGCCACGCCCTTCGACAGCCACCTCATTGAGAACCTGAAGCGCTTTACAGGCCTGACGGTCGACATCGTCCTGGCGCCAAAGAACGAGCTGCTCAAGACCATCATGGAGTTCCACGGCTTCAAGAAGTCGGTAGATCTTGCGGCCAAGGCCTTCGAGGGGGAGCTGGGCGCCGAGCTCGGCAACCTCGAGGCCTTCTCCAAGATGAAGCAGCTGGAGGAGATCGACGCGTCGGACCAGCCCGTGGTCCAGGCGGTCTGGTTCCTCTTCAACTATGCATTTGACCAGCGTGCCTCGGACATCCACATCGAGCCCAAACGCGAGACGTCGGAGGTACGGCTTCGCATCGACGGCGTACTCCACCGCATCCACATCATGCCCAAAGCGGTGCACCGAGCGGTCGTGTCGCGCGTGAAGAGCCTCGCCCGCATGGACATCGCTGAGACCCGGCGGCCACAGGACGGCCGGATCAAGACCGAGTTCAAGGACCAGGAGATCGAGCTGCGGGTCTCCACCGTTCCCACCGCCTTCGGCGAGAAGGCGGTAGTTCGCGTCTTCGATCCCGAGGTCCTTATGCAGGACCTGGAAAACCTCGGTTTCTTCCCGCGGGAACAAGAACTCTACGAGAGCTTCATCGCCCGCACCAACGGCCTGGTCCTGGTCACCGGGCCGACGGGATCGGGCAAAACGACCACCCTCTACAGCACCCTGAAGTTTCTCTACTCGCCACAGGTCAACATCACGACCATCGAGGACCCCATCGAGATGGTGCGCGAAGAGTTCAACCAAGTGGCGGTAAATCCACGGATTGGGCTGACCTTTGCCACCGCGCTGCGCAACATCCTACGGCAGGACCCCGACATCATCATGGTCGGTGAGGTCCGCGATGCGGAGACGGCTGAGAACGCGGTGCAGTCGGCACTGACCGGCCACCTCGTCCTCTCCACCCTGCACACCAATGACACCGCCACCTCGCTGACCCGGATGCTGGATCTGAAGGTCCTGCCCTTCTTGTTGTCCTCCATCGTCGTCGGAGTCGTAGCCCAACGCCTCGTCCGAACCATCTGCGAGTACTGCAAGATGGAGACCCTCCTGAGCAGGGACCAGGTGCTGAGCTTGAACATCATCGGGGCAGAGGGACGCGAGCTTCGGGTCTTCTATGGAGCTGGCTGTCCGAAGTGCCGTGGTACGGGCTACTCCGGACGGACGGGAGTGTTCGAGATCATGCCGATCAACGACCACATCCGGCACATGATCCTCGACCTCGACAGCGCGGAGGCCATCAAGCGCGAGGCCCTCAGCGAGGGCATGATCACCCTGCGTGACTACGCCATCAAGAAGATGGCGGCAGGGATGACGACCTTTGAAGAGGTCGTCCGGGTGACGACCGAATAAAGCGCAGGTCGCCCAGAGGGCGCAGAACGAGCGCCACGGATCAGCGCCCGTCGACCACCCACCACCGGCCACCATCTCCCATCACCACGCGGGTCGGGCCGTCGACCGAGAACTCAGCCGGGTGGAGAGGGTCTCCGGGCAAGATCAACGCCATGCGCCCGTCAACCTCTCGAAAGGAAGGTTCGATGGGGACGATTCGACGACCCCGCGCGTCGTCGAGGACGGACTCGACCGTCTCAAAGCGCGACAAGTCCCACAGCGTGTAGTAGGTCGGCGGTGCAAGCAGCAGATCCCCGTCGCCGTAGCCGGCCAGGGCGCTCTTGGGCTCCACCCAGCGGGAGGCGATGGTCTCCCCCTCGTCGTGTCGAGGGCGGGCTCCCTCCGGAATGCGGCCCACCAAGAACCAGGTGTCGAAACGCCGAGCCTCGATGGGCGGCGTGATCCAGCGGGCGAAGGTCCACAGGGCAGAGAGCCGTGTGATCTGGACTGCAGCCTCCTCCTCGGCCTCACGGGCTGCCGCGCGCAAGGTGGCGAACGCCTCCTCTGGGGTGAGTACACCGCCAAAACGTCGAGCCGCCTCCTCCGGAGCGAGCTCTGCCACCGGGGCCGCCGAGTCTTCCGCGTCGACCTGGCCACCCGGAAAGACATAGGCGCCCGGCATGAACGCACTCGTCAGCGAGCGCTGGACCATGAGGACAGAAAAGCCCTGACGATCCTCCTCCTCACGAAGCAACAGGACGGTGGCTGCACGCCGGGGAGCGGGGACCTTTGGCGACATTGCGGGGTCTAGGGGCGACACGAATAGACCTCAGTCCGTCGCGCCTCCCTCGGCATCCTCAGATTTCTCGGCACTCTCCTTGGCCTTCCGGCGCAGGAGCTTCCCCATCTCGACCTTGGCGGCCCGCCGCACCTGGCTGTGGGGGTCGCGCAACGTAACGTCCTCGAGAATGCGCTGCGCGCCAGCCGAACCAATGCGGGCCAGAGCAGCACAAGCATAGAGACGCACCTTGAAGTCGCTCTGGTACGCCTGACTCTGCAGCACCGGCACAGCCCGGGTATGGCCGATGTGGCCGAGGCCTTCAATGGCCCCACAACGAACCATCAAGGGCAGGTTGGGCTCGGCGAGTACCTCCATGAGGGGCTTGATGCCGTTGCGCCCTCCCAGCTGGCCCAAGGTAGCCAGGGCGGCCGCCCGCAGCCGGTTGCCCGCAGCCCCAATCCCCTCCGATACGGCCACGGAGTACAGGAGGCGCATTCCGGCTGGGCCCAGTCGCTGCCAGTCCTCGCGGCTGGCTGGCGGCTCTCCCCGGAGGAAGGCCAGAACTCGGCGTTCGATTTCGGCAGCGGTCAGAACCGGAGCGGCGGCCATTGCCCCATTATCCCCGAGAATCCGTCATGGCCCCAACCACCGACCCGGATCAGCCCCCAGTCCTCACTCCTGGCCGGTCTTCTGAGAACGCACGTCCAGCCCCACCAGAACACGGAAGCGCTCCGAGTCGTGGAGGCCCTGGAGGTCGGGGTCGTGCCGAGCG
>CAZQTQ010000347.1:0-1568 GCA_964596025.1 uncultured Rickettsiales bacterium | reverse complement strand
TCGATGGCCTGCTGCAGCATGTGGAGGGCGCGGTCCTTCTCCCCGTGCAGGGAGTAAAGACAGGCCAGGTTGTAGGCCGCGTAGACCGAAGTCGGCTCAAGTTGGACCAGCTCTTCGAGCAGCACTCGCGCCTTTTCCAGGTCCTTGGCCCGGTAGGCGCCGAGTACTTCGCTGTTGAGCTCATCGGCCCGCTTCCACAACGCGATCTCCTCGTCGGAAGGAGCGTCCCACCGTCGATTACGTGCACTGGCGATCTTGTCGAACGGCACGGCCGGCACGCTCTGGTACCAGTAGGTAACCGCCGCCATGCGGTCCGTACGCTCATTCTCGGGCCCGTGGTCCACCAGCACCTCGATGCTCTGCTCAAAGGGCACCGGGTCATGGATGTGGAAACGGTAGACGCTGTGGCGCGCCTTCTCGCGGTTGCCCTCCTGAAGCGTGCAGCCCTGGTAGGGCCCGCTCACCTTAGACAAGCCGAAGATGTTCCCGAAGTAGTTCAAGATCGAGACCGCACCCGGACCCTTGTCGTTCACGCCGTCGATATGGAAGCGGACTGCGCCGTTGGCCCAGTTCCCCGGCTCGCCGTTCTGCGAGATCACGGACATACCGACGTACTGGCCCGTACCCGAGGCCCGCATCGCAGTCAGGGGACGACCGGGCTCAGGCGGGCTCGCCTGGGTGTATTGGGCATGAAAGTAGAGGCTGTCATCGGCCAAGGTCACTTGGCTTCGGTAGTCGACCTCCCAGACCAGCTGACGGGTCTCGTGGATGCCCTCGTTGACCAACTCGACCTTGGCCGACTGCGCGAATGGCATCTTCCAGAGGCTTGTAAAGGAGCGGCCCGCCGATTGCACGGCGAAGGGGATGGACTGGAGCTCTTGCCGAGCCCCAGGGCCCACAGCGAAGAAGTCCCCGATGGGGGCTTGCACCGACGGACCAGCCGCCCCGTCCCAAGTGATGCGGATAAGGATGTCCCGCCAGAAGGTGTCCGAGCCCTCAATGGCGACGAAGATGCGATCGATGATGCCCGGGCCCTTGAGCTCGGCCAGCACCACGCCGTCGCCCGGGAGGAGGACGACGTCACCGTCCTGATCGGCCGAGCTGGTTCGCCCAAAGGAACCAGAGCGCATGGTGGTCAGAGCATCCAGGGGGCTACTGGCCGCTGCCGACGCGCTGGGAGCGCCCTTCTTGCTCCGCCGGGCTTGGGCATCGGCGGGCAGTGCGAGGATTGCGGCCAGGGCCAAAAGGGAAAGGCAGAGGTGGGGTCTAGGCATCGTCGTCATCGGGAGTTCGGGTTCGTTCCAACCTGCTGAGCATAGGAGAGGGGCGGATACTAGCATTGTTCGACGCGCTGCTTGCCTGCGACCAGGCAGGTGTTCTGTCCCCTGCCAGCCGCTCCCTCTCCGCCATCCGGGCCAACTGAATTCGGAACTCCCGCCTCCGTTTCCAGGAGGCGAAGAGGAAGAGCAGGGAGGCCAAGCCCCAGAAGGCGCCGGAGCTGCCGAGGACGGGAATGTAGACGTGGCCCCACGTCATGCGGGAGTGCCAGGTGGCCTCTAGCTCGGCCA
>CAZQTQ010000346.1:0-5295 GCA_964596025.1 uncultured Rickettsiales bacterium | reverse complement strand
CTTCGACCACCCCAACTTCGAGTTCATCGAAGGCGACTTCCGACACGTCGAGCAGGTGGTCCGCTCGACCAAGGGCGCCTACGCGGTCATCCACCTTGGCGCGATTGTCGGCGATCCCGCTTGCGCGGTGGACGAAGACTACTCAGTCGACGTCAACTACGCCGCGACGCGGATGATTCGCGAGGTCTGCCGAGGCTTTGGGACCCGCCGCTTCATCTTTGCGTCGACCTGCAGCGTCTACGGGGCCAGCGATCACATCCTCGATGAACGGTCCCAGCTCCGACCGGTCTCGCTGTACGCACAGACCAAGGTGGACTCCGAGAACGCGGTTCTCAGCCTGGCCGACAGCACCTTTAGTCCCACCGTACTTCGCTTCGCCACCATCTTCGGCTATTCCCCGCGGCCCCGCTTCGACCTCGTCATCAACATCGTCACCGCGATGGCGGTTCGCGACGGCAAGTGCGCCATCTTCGGCGGCGACCAGTGGAGGCCTTTCCTCCACGTGGAAGATGCCGCCCGCGGCGTCTTGTGCGTCCTAGAATCCCCCGAAGAGTTGGTTGGCGGCGAGGTCTTCAATGTAGGCGACGACCGCTTCAACATGCAGCTGCGGCAGGTCGGCGATCTCGTAGAGAAGTTGATTCCCGAGGCAGTGGTCGAACGCCAGGAAGACAACGTCGACCGCCGCAACTACCGGGTCTCTTTCCAGAAAATTCGGGAACGGCTCGGATTCGAATGCAAAAACAGCGTGGAGTCCGGCATCGAAGAAATTCGTGACGCTCTCACTTCAGGCTTAGTCGACGACTTCCGAGACCCAAAGTACAGTAATCTCAACTACTTGAATCGACTGCGGGAGCTTGGTGCTCCAGTGACCCAATCCACTGAAGACCCCCGCCGCGTCGTCAAGTTCGTGCGTCGCTAGGCCCGGGTTTTGGGTAGCCCTTTCCCAGGGCAGCAAAGCGGTCCATAATGTCCGCGCTTTCGGAGGGACTCCATGCTCAAGCTGTCTGTTCGCCTATCTACGATTCTCCCTTGCCTCGCTGTGGCCTTCTTCGGGCTCGCCCCCGCGCTGCTGTCCGGCTGCGCCGCAGAACCTGAACTGTCGATTGAACCGACTTCCATCGATTTCGGTTTGGTGGTGGTGAACAGCCAATCCAGCCAACCCTTGGTCCTGAGCAACACCAGTACGGTCGATGCGACCGTAACTTTCCAGGTGGAGGACGGGCCCTTTGCCGTGGACCTCGGCCAGGCCAGTGCGGTGGAGATCGCTGCCGAGGACAGCCGCCAGATCTACGTGACGGTAACGCCCACCACTGCAGGCGATGCAACAAGCGTGTTGAGCATCTACCTCGGCGGAGTGGAAGCTGATCCCCAGACCGTGTCGCTCCGCGTCACCGGTGTCAGCGCTCAGAATGCGGACGCCGACAGTGACGGCTACGTCGATGAGGCCTTGGGCGGGGCCGACGGTGTGCCAGATACCGGCGACGAGGACTGCGACGACACCGACCCTGACGTCCACCCCGGCGCACCCGAGGTCTGCGGCGACGGGATCGACAACGACTGCTCTGGCGCCGAAGACGACGGGCCTGACATCGATTTGGACACCTACAACGCCTGCGAGGAGTGCGACGACTTCGATGAGGCGGTCAACCCCGGCGCCACCGAAGTCTGCAACGCGATCGACGACAACTGCGACGACGTCATCGACGAAGGCTACGACGAGGACGGAGACGGCTACACGACCTGCGGGGAGGACGGCTTCGACGACACCGAAGACGACGACTGCAACGACGACCCGAATGGGGACGGAGCCGAGATCAACCCCGGGGTTACCGAGCTGTGCAACGGCATCGATGAAGACTGCGACGACGAAATCGACGAGGACTTCCTCGACATCGAGGACGACGTGGATCAGGACGGAGAGCCCGGCTGCCATGGCGACTGCGACGACAACAACCCTGACATCCACACCCAGGCCACCGAGGTCTGCAACCTCGTAGACGACGACTGCGACTGCACCGAAGACACCGACGGCGACGGAACCCTCTGCGATCCCGGCGACGACGGCGTCGACGAGGGTTTTGACGAGGACGAGGACGGCGTCTTTACCTGCGGGCCAGATGGAAACCTCGCAACGACCGAAGACAACGACTGCGACGATTTGGAAGTGGCCAACTACCCCGGCAACGCCGAGATCTGCGACGCGCTGGACAACGACTGCGACTGCACCACGGACAGCGACGGCGACAGCAACCTCTGCGATCCCGGAGACACCGGCGTCGACGAGGGGTTCGACGCCGACGGGGACACCTACACCACCTGCGGCGAAGACGGCGACCTTGGGACCACGACCGACAACGACTGCAACGACGACCCCCTCGATTCCAACAGCACCACCACCTACCCCGGAGCGACCCAGCTCTGTGGAGACGGGGTGACCGACAACGACTGCGACGGCGTTCCGGACGAAAACGACTTCGACGGGGACAGTGACGGCTCCACGACCTGTGAAGGTGACTGCGACAACAGCAACGGCACGGTCTATCCGGAGGCCGTCGAGCTCTGTGACGGGCTCGACAACGACTGCGACTGCACCACCGACAGCGACGGCGACGGCAACCTCTGCGATCCCGGCGACCTCAACGTCGACGAGGGCAACGACGACGACAGCAGCGGAGAGATCACCGCAGACGAGACCTTCGACGCGGACGAAGATGGCGTGACGACCTGCGGCGAAGACGGGGACGCATCCGCCACAGAAGACAACGACTGCAGCGACGATCCAGGTGCAGACCCAGATGCGGCCAACACCTACCCCGGAGCGACCCCAGTCTGCGACGACACTCTGGACAACGACTGCGACGAGAACACAGACGACAACGAGGTCGACGACGATGGCGACGGCGAGACCGAGTGCGCGGGGGACTGCTCCGATGATGTCGTCGCCGACGCCAACGCAGCGCTTCGGGAAAGCACGAACGTAGAGGCGTGTGACGCCATCGACAACGACTGCGACTGCAGTGAAGACACCGGTGGCAACGGAACCCTGTGCGACGCCGGCGACACCGGCGTAGACGAAGACTTCGACGAGGACGCAGACGGCGTCTCCACGTGCGGACCAGACGGCGACATCAATACAACTGAAGACAACGACTGCCTCGATGACCCTGGGGTCAATGCCGAAGCAAACACCGCCTACCCAGGGGCCGACGAGTTCTGCGAGACGGGAACGGCCATCCTCGACAACGACTGCGACGAGATCACAGACGACAACGAGATCGACGACGACTCCGACAGTGAGACGGAGTGCGAGGGTGATTGCAACGACGGCGACAACACCATCTACAGCGCGGCCACCGAGGTCTGCAGTGATCCCAACCTGAACTGCAATGAGGGCGACGACCCCGGCCCGTGCAGCTCCTGTGCGGCTGCCCTAAGCATCAATCCCTTCCGAACGGACGGGGTCTATACGCTGGACAGCGATGGGGTCGGCAGTCTGCCTGAGTTCGAGGCCTACTGCGACATGACGACCGACGGCGGCGGCTGGACACTCATCCAACGGACCACCTACGACGGCGCTGCAAACGTTGATCTCATCACCGACTACGCCACGCTGTACGGGACCAGCGTTTCCGACGGGAACTTCGACGGGAGAATGCGAGTAGCGGCCCAGCATTGGGCAGGAATCGCCGCAGATGGAGCCAGCGATGAGGCCGAGTTCATGAGCGGCAACGTGCTGCGGAAGGACAGCGACGGCAGCGATTGCGACCCCTTCTACTACAAGACAACCCTAGGAACCCTGACCGTTCCCTCCGATCCGTCGTCGGAAGGGGCCATGACCTTTGACGGCACCTCCATCAACCATGTCGTCAAGGGAACGGAGCTGAGTACCACAGATTTTGGCGTGGCGAACACCCTCTGCGTGAACGCCTTTGCGATGGTGCCGTGGTTCTACGGGACCACCGGCCTCTGCAGCTTCAACATTCCGAGCATCGGTGGCGGAAGCCAATCCGTTTACGCCCCCGCATCGGCTCCAGTCCCCCTCCTGCACCAGAACATGCTGACCAATGCCGAAGCCCTAAATTTGGCCAATGGGGTTACGGACACAACAGCCGACGTGTGTGGAGCGGACGCGGTTCAGTACCTTTCGCCGTACTACTACCAAAACAGCCACGAACTCTACCTCCGCTAGGCGCAGATAGAGCCCCTTCGAACCGCCGTGAACTCTTGCTTCCAGCACGTTGAGGCTGAGGCCGGATGAGTCGACTTCAGCCCATCGTCATTGTGGGGGCCGGCGACTACGCCCGTGAGGTCCACTGGCTGATCGACTGCGTCAATGCTCAGAGCCCCCGTTTCAACCTCTTGGGCTACGTGGACGACGACGAAGCCACCTGGGGCAAAGAGATCCAAGGCAAGCCTGTCCTCGGACCGTTGGACTGGCTTGCAGGCGAAGGAAAAGGTCAGGCTTGCTACACAATCGGAATCGGTGAGCCGCGGCTCCGTCGACTCTTAGACCACCGGCTCGTCGACATTCCTGTCGCTCCCCCCCTGGTACACCCGAGCGCCCAGCACAGCCGCTGGGTGGAACTCGGGGAGGGCTGCCAACTGACAGCCGGCGTGGTCTTGACTGTCAACATCACCGTCGGACGCCACGCTCTCTTGAACATCGGGGCCATGATGGGCCACGACTCCGTCCTGGGCGACTACGTCAACCTAAACCCCGACGTCCAGATTTCCGGCAACGTCACGATCGAAGAGGGTGCCGATCTCGGCGTAGGGAGTACTGTGAACCCAGACTTACGGATTGGACGATGGTCGATTGTCGGCGCCTCAGCCGCCGTTGTCGGAGACCTTCCGGCTGGCGTCACCGCTGTGGGTGTGCCTGCCAAGATCATCAAGCAAAACGACGACCTGCCGTCCTAAGCTCAGCAGTACGCCTTCGCCTCTACCTTCACCCGAGCCCATGCGACAGATTCTCCAGAGCCTAAAGAACGGGGAGACGCTCTTGGCCGAGGTCCCCTGCCCTGCCTTGCGACCAGGCCACCTCCTCATTCGGACCCAGGCTTCCGTAGTCTCTGTCGGTACCGAGCGGATGCTCGTCGGCTTCGGCAAGGCAAACTACCTCGACAAGGCCCGTCAGCAGCCAGAAAAAGTCCGGCAAGTCCTCGACAAAGTGAAGAGTGAGGGGCTGTTTTCTACTCTGGACGCGGTCAAGACCAAGTTGGACAACGAGATCCCGCTGGGCTACTGCAACGCAGGAATCGTCGAAGCGGTCGGCTCAGGGGTCGAGGGCTTCCA
>CAZQTQ010000345.1:3396-5297 GCA_964596025.1 uncultured Rickettsiales bacterium | reverse complement strand
AAGCCAAGCCCAGGGGACCGCCGGGTCGTGCAGCCCGCCGCTATCGACCCTCGGTGCAGGTCTGGCCTCAGCCGATTGGATCCATACCCTCTCCCCCAACTACGCCCGAGAGATGGGAGAAGACCCCGCGATCGGTGGGAGCTTCCACCCCTTGCTCTCCGAGCGCCGGGACCAAATCGTCGGCATTTTGGGCGGCTTGGACCTGGAAGCCTGGGACGCCCGGACCGATCCGCACCTCGCCGCCTCCTTTTCAGAGGAGGATCTCGAGAGCCGCACCGCCTGCCGCGACGACCTGCTGGCCTTGGCTCGCCTCGCTCCTGCCGCCGAAGGTGAGCCGGAACTCACGCTAGTCTCCGTCGTAGGGCGGCTTGTCCACCGGAGGGGCCTCGACCTACTGGCCGAGGTCATCCCCGGGCTGGTAGGGGAGGGCTTCCGCTTCCTCATCCACGCCGACGGCAACCCTCCGCTCGAAGAACGCTTCGCCGACCTCAGCCGGGCTCACCCCGGACTCGTCTTCGCCGACAACGTGTGGGACCCCGGGCTAGCCCGTCAGATCCTTGCTGGCAGCGACCTCTACTGCATGCCGAGTCGCTACGAACCTTGGGGGCTAATCCAGCAGTACGCCATGCGTTTTGGCACACTGCCGGTCGTACGACGCACCGGGGGACTGGTGGACACCGTTCCCGAAGACGTAGGGTTCTTCTTCGAGGACTTCGAGGCCCAATCACTCTGCCATGCGCTGCGGACTGCAGCCGAGATCGTTCGCGACCCCGAAGCCCGACGCCAGCGCCAAGTGCGGGCGATGGCCGTTGACCGCACCTGGAGCCAGGCAGCAGCTGAGCTGCGCAGGCGGGTCTACATGGCCGGCCGGTAGGAGGACCGCCCCATGCTCGCAATTCCCACGCACAGCGCCCGAGCCCTTTGCTCGGCTGTCCTGTTCCTGTGCGCAAGTGGGCTCTGGCCGACTCCCGTGTTGGCAGAGGACCCAGCCGCAGATCCAATGCCATCCGCCGAGGCGGAGAAGCCCGAGAGCGCACCCTCCCCTCCCGGCCCCTACGGACTGGAAGGCGGCCTCGACGAGCGCTTCTTGGCGATCACCAAGAACGCCCTCGATCGGACAGGCGGGGTCGAGGTTCGAGACCAGAGCCTCAGCGACGCCTTTGCCACCCTGAGCATCATCGAAGGACGCATCGTGCCCCTCCGGACCGAGGGCGGACAGACAATCGGCGGATGGTTCCTGGGGACCTGCAGCTTCAGCTACCGGCCACCAATCGGCCAGGAGACGGCTGCGGTCGAGCGTGGCACGACGCTGCGCCGCATCGACCAACTCCCCTGCAACGAAGTGCTTCTTCTGACCGATGACGAGGAGAGCTTGGAGAGACTCGGACTTGTTCCCCGGGACAATGAGCCACCCCCGCCCTCTAACCGCGAGACAGACGGTGGAACCGGACCTTGGCTGAAGCACCAACTCAAGCGGGCCGAAATCTACAATCTCAAAGGCCACTCCTTTGGTAGCTTCGCCAAGGCTGCGCTGCAGCGCGCGGCCGGAGCGGTCCCTTCCGAATCCAGCCTCCTCAGACTGGTAATGCGGGTCGACGGGCTCAATCACCCCCGTTTTCATCCCAAGGCCGAACCGCTCAACACCCTCTACTACAGCCGCCACGCTCAGGGACCCTACGCCGCCCACGAGACCCACACCCTCGACGCGGGGCACTTCGGGGAGCAGGAGGACCGCTATAGCGTGAACCTGAGTTCCCACCCCACGGAGGGCGTGCCCGAGAGCGTCTACGTCGCACCCAACGTCGATACCGTCTCAGCCGAGATCGACCTCGACATCGAGGTCAGCACCAAGCCCTTTGCCACGATGGGCATGATCTACAAATACTTTGTGTAAACAATAC
>CAZQTQ010000345.1:0-3386 GCA_964596025.1 uncultured Rickettsiales bacterium | reverse complement strand
CCGGGAGCCGGCGCGCCGCCGCCCTCTGCGCTCCCACCCGCGCCGCCCCCGCCGAAGCGGTGTCCCTCAACCTCCTCCGAAAGATGAACTTCCGGAAGTACGGCATCCGAGAGGCCTTGGGCTTCGACGTGAAGGAGGTTCTTGACTGGAAGGGGCGCACCCTCGACTTTCTGCACCGAGGGGGAGATCTCCTCGTGCGCCTCTACTCGCCCCTTCACCCAGGACAGGCAGAGGTGCTGACGATTCGTTACAGCGGCAACGCCATGCCGCGGCTGACCCCGGACTCCTTTGGGCTCTTGGCCAACTTCGCCTGGTGGCCACAGCCCGGCCACCACGACCGCTTCACCTGGAAGGTCCGGGTCTGCACCCCAAAGGCATTCCGGGCGGCGGGCACGGGCACAACCCTGGAATCCAAGGTCGAGGGGGGGCGCCGCTGTGAGCGCTGGGACGAACCCGTTCCAATTACCTTTCCGGCCATCAACATGGGCCGGTGGGTCAGCGGGGAGACCACGGGCCCTAGAGGCATCAAGATTCGGGCCTTCTTCCTCGCGGAGGACGAAACCCAACTCCAGCCGGCGCTCAAGGAGGCCAAGAGGACGCTCACCTTCTACGAGAAACTGCTCGGACCCTATCCCTACGCGGAGCTGGACATCGCCCAAGCCCGAAAGAACATGGGCTTCTGGCAGGCACCGGCTGGGCTCTTGGAGCTGAGCAAGATGCAGGGGCAAGTCGGCAAGACGGCCAAGAAAGACCTCCGCAGCGACTACTACCCCCACGTCTCGGTCGCCACTCTGAGTCATGAGGTAGCCCACCAATGGTGGGGCCACGTGGTCGGTTGGAAGAGCTACCGAGACCAGTGGATCAGCGAGACATTCGCTGAATACAGTTCATTTCTCTACACCGCCCAGCACTTCGGGGAGGAGGTCTACTTGGGCCGTCTCGAGTACTGGGAGCAGGGCGCCCGCAAGTCGGACCCCTACGGGCCGATGGTGCTCGGGTTTCGCATTGGTGGCCGGGCCTACCAAGGGCAGGTGTACCGACGAGGCCCCTATTTCCTCCACATGCTGCGGCGCCTCGCCGGGGACAAGGCGCTCGCCGACTTTTTTCATACCCTCTGCGAGGTTGCAGCCAACCGGAACCTCAGCACAGAAGACGTGCAAGTCCTCGGCGAAAAGGTCCTGGGCCCGGACCTGCGGTGGATGTTCGAGCAGTGGGTGCACGGCACGGGCCTTCCCGATCTGGAAGTCGACTACGGAGAAGTAGACGGCGAGATCGAGGTCCGCATCCGTCAGACCCAGCCCGAGGCGCCGTTCCGGTTGGTGGTTCCCCTCGTACTCAAGGGCAAAGCAAAGAAACCCGTCGTCCACCTCATCGGGATTGAAGAGCGAGAGTGGACCGGCCGTCTCCCCGCACCGAAAGGCTTCAAGAAGCTCCTCCTCGACCCGGACCGCGAGTTGCTGACCGGCAAGAAGAGCGTCAAAGAGCGAAAGTCCACGTCTGGGGCCAGTGATTGACACCGATGGGGGGTCAAAGTAGGTTTCCCTGAACATCAATTAGGAAGAGAAGAAGCGCATGACGCGAGGCTTTCTGAGCAGCATCGCAGGAGTCGGATTGTTGGTCCTCCTGCTGGGCGCCACCATCCTGAATGTCTGGCAGAGCAATCGCATGGAGCGACGCCAGATCCGGCTCGATAACCGCCTCCTTGAGGTAGAGAAGCAGCTGGCAGAGGGCGTGCAGCCGCTGGACCAAGCTCGGCAGAACCCGACTACGTCACCCAGGCGCTGCAGGACCCCGACAACTACCTCAGTGCCGATCCTGTGTCCTGGAATCCCCCCCAGATCAAGGCCGGCGGTGGCACCTTGCTCATGCAGTTTGGTAGCGACCCCAAGGGCTTCAACTACACCGCCGAGAACGGCGCAGACGTCCAACGGATCCAGACCTACAACACCTTGAACTTGGTGCGGCGTCACAAGAAGGACCCCAGCGAACTGGGGTCCGAGCTCGCCTACCACCTCAAGGTGGACGACGATTTCAAGACCTTTACCTACAAGATCCGTAGAGACATCTACTGGCACGTGCCGGCGGTCGACTTCTCGACCGGCCAGTTCGACTGGCTCAAGGGGGACCACCAGACCACCGCCCACGATCTCGTCTTCGCCATGGACATGATGATGAACGACCAGGTCGCCGGGGCCGCCCCCTCGCGCTCCTACCTCAGCGATCTCTTGGACTACGAGGCGATCGATGACTTCACCTTCCGCATCCGCTTCAAGACCAAGCTGCAGAGCACGCTCGCAGTGATCGTGCCGGGCCTCTACGCAGTGCCGGAGTTTCTCTACGCCTTTGACGAAGACGGGGAGCGCTACCCCGACGAGATCATCGGCGCACGCTTCCAGGACCACTGGTACAACCCTCGAGGCCTGGGGAATGGCCCCTACCGCTTCGTCAAGTACGAGCCCGGTGTGTCCATCGAGTTGGAGCGCGTCCCTGGCTTTCCGCTCGGCGGCAACCCGCACGACAAGATCATCTTCCAGATCATCAAGGACCAGACCTCCTGGGCACGGAAGCTTCGCACCAAGGAGCTGGACATCAGCTACCTGCAGCCGGGCCAGTACCGGTCGGAGGTGCTCGAGGGAGAAGCCGACTCCCCCTTCAAGGACGGCAGCCTCAAAGAAGGAGAGTACTGGGAGCACACCTACTTCTACGTGGGCTGGAACGCCGACCGCCCCTGGTTTGGCGACAAGCGGGTGCGCTGGGCCATGTCCCACGCCTTCAACGCGGACCGCTTAATCGACGAGGTCTTCTTGGGGCTCGGCGAACGCTGCACGGGGCCGATGCCCAGCTTCTTGCCCTTCTACGACAAGTCCATCCCCCCCATCCCCTTCGATCTCAACCGCGCCCAAGAACTGCTGGTCGAGGCGGGCTGGGAGGACACCAACGACGACGGCATCCGAGACAAGGAGATCAACGGAGAGCGGGTCGAGTTCGACTTCACGCTCATCGTCTACGGCTCCTCGGACGAGTACATCACCCTTGGGAACATCTTCAAAGAGGACCTGGCCCAGATCGGCGTGAAGATGACAGTCCAGCCTCTGGACTGGGCCGTCTTGCTCAAGCGGGTTGACGATCGGGAGTTCGACGCCATCACCTTGGCCTGGGTCTCCGGGCCCGACGTCGACTTCTACCAAATCTGGCACAGCAGCCAGGCCGACGTGCCCAAGGGCAGCAACCGGGTCGGCTTCCGCAACCCCGAGGCCGACAAGCTGATCGAGGCCCTTCGTCTCGAGTTCGACTTCGAGAAGCGGATCCAGCTGGCGCACCAGTTCCACAAGCTGGCCTACGACGAGCAGCCCTACACCTTCTTCTACACCCGCAAGCGGAAGGCC
>CAZQTQ010000344.1:0-5303 GCA_964596025.1 uncultured Rickettsiales bacterium | reverse complement strand
AGGCAGGCACGCAGGTCGGCGGATTGAATACCCGGACGGTAGGTACTCTCTGGAAGGTCCTTGCTGATCCTCCCCTCCACGAAGTCCTCCACCCGTTGGGCGGGAGCGACAAAGCCCCCCCCACCCAGCTCGAAGGCACGCTCCTCCCACTGACGGAGAAAGTTGAATCCGAGGAGGGGCTCCTCACCTGGATTGCCCATCACCTCATAGTCCTTCGGCCGCAGCTGCACAACAATGCCGGCGCTCGCCCAGGGGTTGGCGCGGGCCAGGTTGGACATGCCATTGACCACGAGATGACCGGGCAGGCTGGACGCGGAGATCACCCGACCGCCCGGACACATGCAGAAGGTGTAGGCACCCCGCCCCGAACGCCCGTGGAAGGCCAGATGGTAGTCGGCCGGCGGCAGTCCGGCGGCCCTGGGCTGTTCGATCTTGTACTGGATGCGGTCGATCAGTTCCTGAGGATGCTCGATCCGGAGCCCCATCGCTGTCGGCCAAGCTTCCATTGGCACACCGGCCCGCACCATGGCTTCGTAGCTGTCGCGGGCGGAGTGACCCGTGGCCATGAGGACGGGGCCCCGTCGGATTTCCTCGCCCCCTTCGAGCACAACGCCGATGATGGCGTCTCCCTCCCGTATCAAGTCGACAACCCGAGTCCGGTATCGCATCTCGACCCCAAGATCCACGAGTCGGGTGCGGAAGTTCCGCAGGATGTCCTGCATGCAGTCAGCGCCGATGTGGGGGCGGGCCTCGATGAGGACCCGCGGAGAGGCTCCGAGATCCACCAACTCCTTGAGGACATTGGCGATCTGAGGTCCCCGAGACCGGGTGTAGATCTTGCCGTCGCTAAATGCGGCACTGCCCCCTTCCCCGTACTGGACGTTGTTCTCGGGGTCGAGGGCATCGCCGGCCCAGTGCGCGTCGATCGAGTCGGAACGGTCTTCCACTTTGCGACCACGCTCCAAGAGCAATGGAGGGGCCCCCAGACGAGCAAGGCCCAAGGCAGCAAATAGACCGGCGGGGCCGGCCCCCACAACAACAGGGCGGAAGCCATCTGGCAGGGTCCGACCCGCGGGAGCCTCTGCGAAGACGCCACGCGCCCGCAGAGCCGCCGGCGGCGCCCCGGCGGCGAGCTGCTTTACGTGGGCTCCCCGCGGAGGCCGAGGCACGGGTTGGGCCGCATCGGGCAGGTCCAACTCCACCGAATAGACATGCCGCACCGGCCGTCGACGCGCATCCAGAGAGTGCTTGACGATGACGGGCCCCAGAATTTCGGTCGTCGGCAAGCCGAAAATCCGGGCCAGGCTCTCCCGCAATTGGCGATCGTCTTCGGCCACCATGGGGTCGAGGGCCATTCCAGTCACTCGGTACCGCACGGGGGCACTTTTACCTTGGGGGATGGGGCCGAGGCCACGGGGGGAACGAGAGGAACGCAAGAAAGCGCTGCTAGCCAGGGTTCGGTCCGGGACCCTCCTCCGCAATACCGAGGTGCAATCGAGCCCCTTGATCTATAGAGAACGCGCGAGTACCCTCGCGCCTCCGTGGCCCGAAAATACGGGCTGCAGACTCATCTCCTTCGCCTGGAGCGCCCGAATTATGGCCATTCGTGTCGGCATCAACGGCTTTGGCCGAATCGGAAAGTGCGTCCTCCGAGTCCTCCTCGGACGGGACGACATCGAGCCCGTCCTCATCAACGACTTGGCGAGCCCCGATCAACTCGCACCCCTGTTGAAGTACGACTCCGTCCACGGGACTGCGGCCTTTGACGTCGCCGACGACGCAAACGGCATCGTGGCCGACGGAAAGGCGATTCGCTGCACTTCGCTGCGCAACCCCGAGGAGGTCCCCTGGGGCGAGATGGGCTGTGACGTCGTGCTCGAATGCACGGGTATATTCCGCGACCGGGAGGGGGCAGGCCGGCTTCTAGCTGGCGGGGCAGGCAGAGTCATCATCTCGGCCCCTGCGGTCGATCCCGACATCACCGTTGTCATGGGCGTCAACCACGAGCAGTTCAACCCGGCCGAGCACAAAATCATCAGCAACGCCTCGTGCACCACCAACTGCTTGGCGCCGGTGGCCAAGGTCCTCAACGAGAGCTTCGGCGGCATTCGTGCGGGACTGATGACCACGATCCATAGCTACACCAACGACCAAACGATTCTCGACCGCTTCCACAAGGACCGGCGGAGGGCTCGGGCTGCGGGCATCAACATGATCCCGACCACGACGGGAGCGGCAAAGGCCGTGGCGCTCGTCCTTCCCGAACTCAAAGGCAAGCTCAACGGCATGGCGGTGCGGGTTCCCACCCCCAACGTCTCGCTTGTCGACCTGGTGGTCACCCTGGGCAGCTCGGTCACCGCCGATGAGATCAATGCGGCGTTGACCGCAGCCGCCAGCGGCCCGCTCTCCGGCATCCTCGCCGTGTCCAACGACCCGCTTGTCAGCGGCGACTACATCGGCAATCCGCACTCGTCGATCGTCGACGGACTCTGCACCGCAACCATTGGCGAGAACCTGGTCAAGGTACTCAGCTGGTACGACAACGAGTGGGGCTTCTCCAACCGCATGGCGGACCTCTGCCGCCTCGTCGCGGGCTAGGAGGGGGCTGCCGAGATGACCATCCGGACGCTTGAAGAACTACCGATTCAAGCCGGCCAACGGGCCTTGGTTCGGGTGGATTTCAACGTCCCATTGGATGGGGACGGGGCGATCACGGACGACACCCGGATCCGAGCCGCCCTGCCGACAATCAAAGCGCTGAGGGAACGTGGTGCGCGTGTCCTGTTGATGACCCACATGGGCCGCCCCAAAGGACATCCCAACCCGCTGCTGTCCACCGAGGTCTGCGCATCGCGGCTAGCGGCCCTGCTTGAGACCGACGTCTTCCAGACCGACGACTCCGTCGGCTGGGGGGCCCGCAAGGTGAGCCAGGATCTGCCGGAAGGCGGAATCCTTGTACTCGAGAATCTGCGCTTTCGTCCCGGTGAAAAGGAAGGCAATGAGAGCTTTGCGGAGCGTCTGGCGGAGCTAGGGGACGTCTACGTCTCCGACGCCTTTGGGACCTTGCACCGCGGCGATGCCTCGGTCGCCGTCGTTCCGCAGCACTTTGCAGGCCGACGGGCCGCCGGCCTGCTGGTGGGCCGCGAGCTCAAGAAGCTCGGCGCCCTCCGAAATGCGCCGGCCGCCCCCTATGTAGCCGTTTTGGGCGGCGCAAAGGTCTCCGACAAGATCGGGGTCATCGAGGCCCTGCTCCTCAAGGTCAACACCCTGCTGATCGGTGGTGCCATGGCCTACACCTTTCTGAAGGCCAAAGGGGTATCGGTGGGCATGAGCCTGGTCGAGGAAGACAAGGTCTGGCTAGCTGAAAAACTCCTGGCTCGGGCGGCGACGCTCGGGGTGCAGCTTCTCTTGCCCGTCGACCACGTCGTAGCCTCTTCCCCGGCCGCGGGGGCTTCCGCAAGGGTCAATACGAAGATTCCCGACGACAGCATGGGCCTCGACATCGGCCCGGCCACGACCGAGCGCTACGCTCTAGAGATTGCGACAGCCAGCACCGTATTTTGGAACGGTCCCATGGGCCTGTTCGAGGAGCCGGCCTTCTGCAGCGGCACCGAAGGCTTGGCGCGAGCGGTGGCTCAGTCGCGCGCCTACTCCGTAGTCGGTGGTGGCGATTCGGTAGCAGCCATCACCCAGTTCGGGCTCGCAGACGAGATCTCCCACATCTCCACCGGCGGGGGAGCCAGCTTGGTCTTCCTGCAGGGCAAGGAGCTCCCGGGACTCAAAGCCCTCGAAGAGGGACGCTGATGGCACGCAGACCCTTCATGGCAGGCAATTGGAAGATGAACGGCACGCCCGCCGATGGGGCGGAGCTTGCACGCCACTTGCGGGCCGAGCTCCAGGAGCTTCCTGCGGTCGACGTGGCCGTCTTCCCCCCCTTCTTGAGCATCCAACCCGTCTGCGAGGCCCTCAAGGCCACCGACATCGAGGTCGGCGCTCAGGACCTGCACTGGCAGGGACAGGGCGCCTACACCGGCAACGTTTCGGGGCCAATGATACGGGGGGCCGGCTGCACCTGGACTCTAGTAGGGCACTCCGAGCGACGCAGCTACGAGCAGGAAAGCGATGAATTGCTGGCCAAGAAGGTCGCTGCCGCGCTCGACGCCGGGCTGAAGGTCATCTATTGCTGCGGGGAGACACTGGAACAGCGTGAGGCGGGGCAGACCCTCGACGTAGTGCGCGGCCAGCTCTCCGGCGGACTCGGTACCTTGAAGGAGGGCCAGCTCGGGACAGTAGTCATCGCCTATGAGCCCGTATGGGCTATCGGTACGGGCAAGGTGGCCACGCCAGAGCAAGCACAAGAGGTTCATCAAGCCATTCGTGCCTGGGTCGGATTGGCCTGGGACGCCGGAGCGGCTCGAAGCATGCGCGTCCTCTACGGGGGTAGCGTAAAACCCGGCAACGTGGCCGGGATCATGGCCCAGGCGGACATCGACGGGGCCTTAGTGGGAGGCGCGTCCCTCACTGCTGACTCCTTTGCCGCTATCGTCCACTTCGGGCGAACGAGTTAGGAACAACAAAATGGAAATCTTCGTAACCGGTCTGCACATCGGCCTGTGCTTCTTCCTCCTCCTCATCGTGCTGTTGCAGCCGGGCAAGGGGGCGGACTTCGGGGCCGCGATGGGTGGCTCAAGTCAGGGAGGAGAGATCTTCGGGGCAACGGGAAGCGTCAGCCTCCTCACGAAGATCACCGCCCTGGCGGCGGCACTGTTCATGGGCACTTCATTGACGCTGGCCTGGTTCAGCAACGCCCCGGCAACGGGACGGGATCTAAGCCCCGATGCGCTGGAGAACCAGATCGGAGCGGGCGCAGTCGACGAAGGTGCAGCGAAGAAGGCCGAAGAGGCTGAAGCGCCGGGAAGCGAAACTGCTGCTCCCGCCGACGAGGCCTCACCAGTAGAAGGGGCAGCGGCGGCACCAGTCGACGAAGCGGCCCCCGCGGACAGCGCGGCGCCCTCCCAAGACGGGAATGAAGGTCCAGGAGAAGCCACTGGCGAAGCCGGTGAGCCCACACCAGCGGCCGAAGGATCCACAGCTCCAGCGGAAGGCGAGTAGAGACTGGAAGCGGGCACTGGGAGGACACCGAAATCGACGAAACAGCTCCCTTGTCCCGCACTTCGGGCTGTGTTAGCTTCCCGCCGCTTCGGTCGAATCGATGGGGGTCGGGACGCCAGCAAACCTCGGGTTGAACGCGAAGGTGGTGGAATTGGTAGACACGCTAGGTTGAGGGCCTAGTGGCCACTGCG
>CAZQTQ010000343.1:0-5306 GCA_964596025.1 uncultured Rickettsiales bacterium | reverse complement strand
CAAATGGCGTGAGCCACTGCGCTCATGTAGCAGGCGGGCTGTGGCGAGCAGCGCCTCTTCGAGGGCCGCCTGGGCGGCGAAGGCGACGGCCCGCTGGCGAGCGGTGAACTCCGTTGTGCCCGTGGCGGCCCTCGGCCCGAAGGTGTCGAGGAAGCGCTGGCTTACCCGGCCGGGGCGGTCGAGGTAGTAGTCAAACCACCGCAAGTCGACTGTGTAGGGTGGTCCCTCCTCCCGAGACAGGCCCAGGATCTTCCGAAACTGTGGGAGGAGCGAGGCATCGCCGTAGGGGGCAAGCCCCATGACCTTGCCCTCGCCTGAGTTGGTCCGAAAGCCCAGCCAGTCGGTGATGGCGGCGTAGAACGAGCCGAGGCTCTGGGGGCTCTGCATTTCGCCGAGTCCCTCGTAGGCGCTTTGGCCTCCGCTATCGCTCGTCCAACGTCCCAGGGTAGTGCAGGCCCGCTCTCCGTAGCCGTCGACGGTGAGGACCGCGGCCTCATCGAAGGGGCTGGGGAAATAGGCGACGGCAGCATGGCAGCGGTGGTGGCTGACGTAGTGAATACGAAGCGGCCGGTCGCGCCCGTCGAGGTAGATCTCTTGGGTCGTGCGCTCGCTCGCGATGCCACCGAGCCCCCCTCGAAGGCCACCTAAGAGCCAAGACGGCACCATGTGGAGGTAGTCGCCGTGGTGTTGGTATCGGTGAGAGCGCCCGCCGTGGGCGTAGTCCAACTGCAAGGCTGGGTTCCAGAAGAAGGCGACCTCGCCCACCGCTTCCAGTGTCGTGTCCCCCGTCTCCAGGCACCATCGGATGGCCTGCGCTGGCCAACTGCGGTCGTGCTTGATGCGGGAGAAGCGCTCTTCTAGGGCCGCAGCCACCACCCGGCCATCCCGGAGGAGGCACGCCGAGGTATCGACCCCGAAGCTGATGCCCAGGATGTCCACGCGGCTACAGGCCCCCGATGTCGCCTTCGACCGCCCGGTCGAAGGTGGGAGCGTTGCCTTCGGAGGGGCCCAGGTCGCCGTCCCTGCGCCGGATCTTCTTGAGTTTCTCCACCCGCTTGGGCACGTCGAGCCCCTGGTTCTGCAAGGTCGCGTGGATCGTCTCCTGCATCAGTGGGTACTTCTCCGCGCAGTACTGCTCGGAGTCCTCTTCGCGTTGATCGCCGACCAAGCCGCCGTAAAAGAGCCGCCCGTAGACGTCGGCTGGTACCCCAAAGGCGCAGGTGGCCTGGGTGTCAAAGAGGATGAACTGCTTCTTTAGCTTTCGCTTGTCGGCAATCCCCAGTTCCTCGAGCCGCGCGTCAGATTCGGTCTCCTCGTAGATGGGGGAGAAGTGTCGGATGCCGTACTCCTCGGAATAGAAACGCCGGTTGCGGCGAATCACCGTCTCCATCTGCTCGGGAATTGTGCTCTGGGCCCGAATGCTGCCGTCGGCGATGTAGGGCACCTCATTCTCCAGGCACCACTTGATGGCAAAGGCGTGCATTGACAGCCGGCATCCCAGGCACACCAGACTCGTCAGGTTGAAGCCGTACTCTTTGATATCGCCCGAGGGGTCCGAGCCCAGGATGGAATGGATGAAGTCCCGGATGTCGATGATGAGGTGTTCGACCCGATCCCGGCCGAAGCGCTCTTGCAGCTTGGTGGCGTGGACTCGGGTGCGGCTGAGGAAGAAGAGGAACCCGGGGTCGAAGGTCAGGAGGGTCACTCGCTGGAAGCGTTCGAGCATCTGCGCTGCAGCCAAGGTTGAATCGGTTCCGCCCGAAAACAGCACTGCGGCGTGATCGAAAGAGTCGGACACGGTCTAGGTCCTTCCGCCCGTCGGGTTGAGGGCTGTGTGTAGGGCCACGCAGACCCTCTCGACTTCGTCGGGCCGCATGCCGGGAAAGAGGGGGAGGCTGAGTACCTGGTCGCAGAGCTCCTCGGTGATGGGCAGCGGCCGAGCGCTTGAATAGGGAGCCATCTGATGAGTCGCGACGGGGTAGTGGAGGCCCGTGCCGATGCCCGCCGCGCTGAGCTGGGCCTGAAGCTGGTCTCGGGCCTCGCGTCCCCCGGTCACCTGGACGACGTAGAGGTGGAAGACATGGGACGGGTCAGCGGCTGGAAGCTTGAGGCCCGGCAGCTCCCCCAGTTGCTCGCCGTAGGACTTTGCTAGCGCCCGCCGCTCTGCATTCCAGCCGTCAAGTTCGCGCAGTTTGATGCGGAGGGTGGCGGCCTGGATCTCGTCGAAGCGCGAGTTGAGGCCAACAGCTTCCACGGAGTGCTTGCCGGAGCGCCCGTGGTTTCGCAGTGAGCGGATGGATGCGGCCAGTTCTTCGTCGTGGGTGAGCACGATTCCGCCGTCGCCCAAGGCGCCGAGGTTCTTGGCTGGATAGAAGGAGTAGCAGGCGATGGGAGTCCGAGCCGCCACCTGGGGAGCGCCGTGCGCCTGGGCTGCGTCGCCAAGGATGGGGATCGAGTGCAGCCCTCTTTGGTCCAGCACACCGCGTATTCCGTCGATGTCGGCCAGGCGACCGTAGAGGTGCACAGGGATTACTGCGGCGAGAGCCAGCCCCTCTACCTCGCCCAGAGCGCGGTCGAGGTCTTCGGGGTCGAGGGTCAGGCTCTCGGGGTGAGGCTCCACGAAGAGGACTGATGCGCCGGTTCGCACGATGCTCTCGGCTGTGGCCATGAAGCTGTTGGACACGGTGGCCACTGTGTCACCGGAACCGATGCCCAAGGCCCGCAGGGCCAGGTATAGGGCGTCGCTTCCGGAGCCACAGGCCACCCCGAAGGGGGCGCCCTCATGGGCAGCGAATTCGGCCTCAAAGGCCGAGGTCTCGGGCCCCAAGTGGTAGCGGCCGGAGCGGAGAACCCGCGCAAAGGCCTCGGCCAGCGCCTCCTCGAGTGGGTGGTGCAGCCGGCGGAGATCCATCAAGGGAAGGGGAGGGGCAGTGGGGCTGGTGGATTGGGCGGACGACGGCCGGGCATCGGCATCGGCTCGCACCGCTGCCCGCGCCTCGGCATCCAGGGGTTGGGCTCCTGAAGTCCCCATAATTCCGGAACTTAGGCTAGCACCGCGGCCAGGGCTTCGCGCAGCCGGCCCGTATACTCGGCCCCAGTGACCGACCCCCAGCCTGCCGCACCGGCCCCGCCCTCCCTGGAGGCCGATGCCCTCCTCAACGGGCTCGGCTTTGTCCTTCGCCTCGGCCTATTGCCCCTTGCCGCCGCCTGGGTTGCCCGCTCTTTGGGTCCGCTCGGCCAGGGCCAGTTTGGCTACGCCCATGGAATAGCAGCGGTCGGAGCCTACTTCGTCCTTTGGGGCCTGGCCCAGACCGGTACCCGCTTTGTCGCTCGGGCCATGGGTGCTGGTTCGGCCGTCGAGGTAGCTGCCGTCGTGGCAACGACTCGCAGTTGGTTGGCTCGCTCGTCGCTTGTCGTCCTTGCTCTGGGCCTGCCGCTTGCGGCTTGGCTGGAGTCCGGCCCCGAACGAGTCCTCGTCTTGGTCGCCGTCCCCTATGCCGTCTTGATTGCCTGGTTTGCCTGGCGGGCCGGCATCGGAGTGGGACTCCGCCGCTACGACATCCTCCTCTTCGGGCATGTCCTCTACATGACGGCCCTCTTCTTGGGGCTCTGGTTGGGGCTGGGCTCGGCCCAGCCCGTTCTCGGAGCGCTCTTGGCTTATGGGACCGCCCGCCTCGTGCACCTGTTGTTTCTGCAGTGGGCCCTAGCTCGGGTCCTGCATCGCCTGGTTTCGGACGAGGCCGGTGAAGGGGTAGGTGACGTTCGGATTCGAGTCAGCGAGGCTCAGACGGCCCTTCGGCCTGAGCTTCTTGGCTTCGCAGCCCAGATGGCTGGCGTCGTGGTGACCTCTACCGTTCTCTGGGAGCGCAGTGAGGTTCTCTTCCTTCGGGCGCTCAGTACACCGGAGATGCTGGGCTACTACACGGCGGCTGTCGCGCTAGCGATCATGGTTTTCCGAGTGCCGGGGTTGCTCAGTGTGGTGTTGCTGCCAGTAGTGGCGGGCCTGGAAGGCTCCAAGGCCGCGCCGGAGGAGGTCGGTCGATTGGTCAGGAAGGGCTGCCTGGCGCTGTGCTGGTTGGTTAGTCCGCCGGTAGCGGTCGGTATCGTCTTGGTCGTACCGGGCATTGAGATCCTCTATGGACCCAACTTCGCGCCAAGCGCCCCCATCTTGGCGGTCCTACTCCTCCCGGTGTTGCTTGCCGGCGCGGAGACTGTCTGTGCTCGGACTCTCGTCGGTGCCGGGCGTCAAGGTGTGCTACTGCGTTGGAACGCAGCGACAGCCCTGCTGAATCTCTGCCTCTGCGGCGTGCTCGTCGGAGCCCATGGGGGGCTGGGTGCCGCGTATGCCTGTGCCACCGCTCTTGCAGTGCAGATCCTTGGGGTGACGACCCTAGGCCTTCGGGCCTTTCCCGCCCCCGGCACTGTGCCCGCGAGAGCCTGGTTGCTCCTGTTGTGCGTCACCCTCGCTGCGGCCGGCACCGCCGCCAGTGTCCTTCGGGCTTGGCCATCCGACGGCTCGCTGAGTCTCGGAGCCAATCTCGCCCTCGCGTCGGGGCTGGGTGTCTGGGGTGCAAGCCTGGCCGCACTCCGATTCGCTCCCCTGCGCCTGGACCAGGAACCGGGCAAGGCGGCCGACGGTTCGTAGTCGGACTCAGCCCAAGACCTCGCGTATGGCTTGGCGGACCTCGCGTTCGAGGAGTGCCTGTTCGCGGTTGACGAGCGGGATTGACGTCATACGGGCCACGCTGAAGCCCGCGGGTGCGGCGAGGCCGGAGGTCTGAGGATTACCGCAGCCCGAACAGCCCATACAGGCCTCGGGAAGCCCAGCGCTTGTGGTGTCGGCTTGAGCTACGGCCTCAGGCGGTCCACCGTAGCGCTTGAGGCCCATGCTGCGGAGGTGTACCGACTCGTCGCTGGGTAGATCCTGGATGCCACCCAGATCGCGGGCTGCTTTGAGGATCTTCGCCATGTGTTCCATGGTCTCTAGCTTGCAGAAGGCTTCCAGGAGGTCGGTGCCGACGCAGACGGCGCCGTGCCGGTCCATCATGATGGCGTCGTGCCGGGTGACTGCGGCGCCGACCTGAGCTGCGAGGTCGGTGGTGCCTGTGGTGGCGTAGTCGAGGGTGGGGACGGTGCCCAAGGTCAATACGACCTCGGGCAGTACGCAGCGTGCCATCGACACGCCGGCCACGGTAAAGGCGACACAGATCGGGGGATGGGCGTGGATCACGGCTTCCACGTCGGCGCGCTCCCGGTAGCAGGCCAGGTGCATTGCTATTTCCGAGGTGGCCTGGCCCTCCCCGCGG